>NZ_JAHVCI010000003.1:0-157851 GCF_019265565.1 Cellulomonas sp. PS-H5 | reverse complement strand
GGGGCGGGCGCGGCGCGGGAGCCGGCGCGCCCGCCCCGGGAGCGCTGCGGGTCAGCGCGCCGCGAGCGCCCGGCCGGCCGCCGCGGCCGCCGCCTCGGCCTCCTTGCGCATCAGCGCGGCCGGCTCGGCCAGCGCGTCCATCGCCGGGTTCACGCCGACGAGGGTGAGCTCGCGCTCGATCACGGTGAGGTCCGCGCCCCACACCTCGCCGACGATGCGGCGCAGGTAGTCGATGCTGTGGTCCCAGCCGTGCTTCGGGGTGCCCGGGCCGTAGCCGCCACCGCGGGTCACGATGAGCACGACCGGCTTGCCCGCCAGGTACGCGTCGCCCGGGGTGCCGCCGGCGATGGCCAGGTCGATCCAGGTCTTTACGTGCTGCGAGACGCCCCAGTTGTAGAGCGGCAGCGCGAGCACGGCGGCGTCGGCGGAGCGCAGCTCGTCGGCGACCTCGACCGCGAGCGCCACGGCGGCGGCCTGCTCGGGGGTCCGCTGCTCGGCGGGTGTCCAGCCTGCGCCGACGGCGGTGGCCCAGGCCTCGGCGGGCAGCGGCTGCTCGCCGAGGTGCCGGCGGACCACGGTCTCGTCGGGGCGCGCGGCCGCGAGCTCGGCGGTGACGAGGTCGGCGAGCGCGGTGCTCGCGGAGTGCGCGCCCTGGATGGAGGCGTCGATGCGCAGCACGGTCATGGGGACTCCCGGGGGGAACGGCGCCGCGGTCCCGCGGCGCGAGGTTGAATGTTCAACACGCACCCTAGGCACCCGTGTGTTGAATGTTCAAGTCCGGTAGGATCGGCGGCATGAGCCAGCGGGTCGAGGACGCCACGCCGTGGCTCTCCGACGCCCAGGTCGAGGACTGGAAGGCCGTCGTCGCGCTGCTGACCACCCTGCCCGCGGCGCTCGACGCGCAGCTCAAGCGGGACGCGGGGATGAACCTCTACGAGTACAACGTCCTGGTCGCGCTGTCCGAGCGGCCGCACGGCGAGATCCCGATGAGCGACCTCGCGCGCCTCACGCAGAGCTCCCCGTCCCGGCTGTCGCACGCGGTCGCGCGGCTCGAGCAGGCCGGCTGGGTCACGCGCGGCTCGTGCGTCGCCGCGGGCAAGCGCACCAGCGCGCGGCTCACGGACGGCGGCGAGGACCAGCTCCGCCGCGCGGCGCCCGGACACGTCCGGGAGGTGCGCCGCCTCGTCGTCGACGCGCTCGGCCCGGATCGGATGGCGGCGCTCGGCGACGCCGCCCTGACCGTCGTGCGGCACGCGGCGCCCGACGTCGCCGACCTGCTGCCCGCCTGCACCGCAGCCGACACGACCGCCTCGGCCGCCTGCGCCGCGGCCGCCGACCTCGACGCGCCGACCGCAGCCCGGGGCACGTAGCCGCCCACGCAGCCGGCGCCGTCGACCGCGCCGGACGCCCGCCGAGCCCGCGGCACCCCCGTGCTACGTTGCGCCGCGTGCGACCCCGGGCGGGGCCCCGCGCCCCGGGAGGATCCAGCCGCATGACCACCACGTCCGACGCGCCCTTCACGCTCGAGTCCGTCGACTGGGCCGACCCGCGCGCCGCCGCCCTGCGCGACGCCATGGACGCCGAGATGGGCGCGCGCTACGCGTCGGCCGGCCCGATGAGCGCCGCGGCGCACGCCGCCCTGACCGTCGACCCGGCCGCCGTCCGGCACGTCGTGCTCGCCGTCGACCACGCCGGCACCCCGATCGGCCACGCGGCCCTGCGGGACCACGGCGGCGAGTGGGAGGTCAAGCGCGTCGTCGTGGCGGCCGGCCAGCGCGGCCGCGGGGTGGGGCGCGCGATCATGTCCGAGGTCGAGCGGGTCGCCCGCGCCGCCGGCGCCGACCGCGTGATCCTGCAGACCGGCGACCGCCAGCCCGAGGCCGAGGCGCTGTACACCGCGCTGGGCTGGACCCGGATCCCCACCTACCCGCCGTACGACACCGCGCTGCCGCTGCAGTCCCGGTGCTACGAGAAGCGCCTGGCCTGACGCACCCGCCCGAGCCGGCGCACCGACGGCCCGGACACCTGGCACCGCCCGGGCCCGCCCCTCTGATCGCCGCGCGCGCCTGCCGGTGGAAGGTTGTGACCAACACGCCGTCGGCGTGTCCGTCACGGCCTTCCACTCTCGCGGAGGGGTCGATCCCAGGGGGCGACCATGTCCGAGCGACCCACCGGGGACGCGCGCCGGCGGCGCACCGGGCGCACGCTCCTGGTCGCCGCGGCACTGGTGGCCGCTCTGGCCGTCGCGGTGCCGCTGCTGCTGACGCGGACCGGGCAGCACCGCACGCCCGACGGCGAGCCCGCCGCCCGGGTCGCCGAGGTGTGGACCACGACAGCCGACGGCGTGCGCCGCGTCGAGCGGACCGCGACGGTCGATCCGGCCCCCGCCGGCACGCCGGACCCCGGCACCCCCACGATCACCGTCGACGACCCCGCCGGACCCGCTCCGGAGGTCACCGGCTTCGGCGCCGCGCTCACCCTGTCCTCGGCGTCGCTGCTGCTCGCCATGCCCGAGGACGACCGCCGCGCCCTGCTCACCGAGCTGTTCGACCCGGCCGGCCCGGTGCGGCTGTCGGTGGTCCGGGTCGCGCTCGGCGGCTCCGACTTCGTCCCCGGCCCGGGGCCTGCGACCACGTACGACGACCTCCCGCCCGGAGAGACCGACGGGGACCTCGAGCGGTTCAGCAGCGCGGGCGACGAGCCGCTGCGCGCGCTGCTCCGCGAGATCCGGGTGCTGGCGCCGGACCTGACGGTGATCGCGTCGCCGTGGAGCCCGCCGGCCTGGCTGAAGACCTCGGGCAGCCTCGAGGGCGGCCGGCTGCTCGACGACGACCGCGCGTACGCGACCTACGCCACGTACCTGGTGCGGTCGCTCCAGGAGTGGGCGGCGGCCGGGGTGCCGGTCGACGCGCTCACGGTGCAGAACGAGCCGCAGGCCCGGCACCCCGACGGCTACCCCGGGACGGACCTGCCGGTCGCCGACGAGGTGCGGCTGCTCGACGCCTTGGGTCCGGCGCTGGCGGACGCAGGCCTCGACCCGGCGGTGCTGGCGTACGACCACAACTGGGCGCTGCACCCCGCGGACGCCGCGTCGACGCCGGAGGGCGCGGACCCCGAGGCCGACTACCCGCTGCGCGTGCTGCGGAGCGACGCCGCGCGCTGGGTCGCCGGCGTCGCCTTCCACTGCTACTCCGGGGACGCGTCGGCGCAGGACGCGGTCCGGGACGAGTTCCCGGACGCGGCCGTCTGGGTCACCGAGTGCTCGGGCTCGCACGCGCCGGGCACCCCGCCCGAGCAGGTGTTCGCCGACACGCTCGGCTGGCAGTCCCGCCACCTGCTGGTGGCCTCGCTCGCGCACGGGGCCTCCGCGGTGCTCACCTGGAACCTGGCGCTCGACCCGGACGGCGGCCCGCACGTCGGCGGCTGCGGCACCTGCACCGGGGTGGTCACCGTCGACGGGGCGGAGGCGACGCCGAACGCGGAGCACGACGTGCTCGCCCACGCCGCACGCTTCCTGCCGCGCGGCTCGACCCGGGTCGGCTCGACGTCGACCGCCGGCGACACCGTGGCGCAGGTGGCGCTCCGGACCCCGGCCGGCGCGACGGTCCTGCTCGTGGCCCACGACGGCGACGAGGACGCCACCGTCGACGTCCTGGACGGCGGCGCCCGCTACCCCGTCCGCCTCCCGCCGCGCTCGCTGAGCACGGTCCTCGTCGGCGACGCGGGCGCCCGCGCGGTCGCCGACCCCGGGACCGCCCGCGCCGCCGACCCGGACGCCTCCGCACTCCCCACACAGCCGGACCTGTCGGGCGCCGTCGCCACCGCCGACCCGGCCGGCCCCGACGACCCGTGCTGCACCGGCGACGTCGCCGCGCGCGCGATCGACGACGACCCCGCCACCCGGTGGTCCACCGGCCGCCCCCAGCGCCCGGGCGACGCGCTGGAGGTCGACCTCGGCCGCGCGGTCGCGGTCCGCGGCGTCGTCCTCGACGCCGGCGCGGGGAGCGCGGGCGACTGGCCCCGCGGCTACGAGGTGCTCGCCAGCGCGGACGGCGCGTCCTGGACCGTCGCCGCCCCCGCCCGCGCGGGGGCCGGTCAGGTCGCGGCCGCCGCGCTCGACGGCACCGGGGTGCGGTACCTGCGCGTCCGGCTGACCGCCGACGCCGACCCGTGGTGGAGCGTCGCCGAGCTCCGCGTCCTGGCGTGACGGGCGCCGGTGCTCCGTTCGGGTGAACGCCCCCGTCCTACCCCGCAGGACGGCGCACCCCAGGGACGTTCGTCCCATTGCCCCCCACATGTGGGGTTGCGAGGCTGGACCAGGCACTACATCTAGTGCCGCGAGCAGATCGGGAGTGGATACGCATGACGCTGGTGGGACCGCACGTCTCGGAGCTCGCGGAGGCCGCACCGGCCGCGGACGGCCCGCACTCCCCCTCGGCCGCCGCGGGGCTCGTCGTGCGCAAGCGGGACGGCCGCGTGCTGCCCTTCGACCCGATCCGGGTGCACAGCGCGCTCGGCCGCGCGTTCGCGCACGTGCACGGCCTGCTGGGCCCGCTGCACGACCTCACGATCGCCGAGCTGGTCGAGCGGATCGACGCGGAGCTCGCCGCCCGGTTCACCGGCGAGGTGCGGATCTACGAGATCCAGAACGTGGTCGAGCACACGCTCCTGGAGGCCCGCGAGTACGAGGTCGCCGAGGCGTACATCGACTACCGGGTGCAGCGGGACCTGGCGCGGTCGAAGGCCCTCGACGTCAACCACTCGATCGGCCAGCTCGTCGGCAAGGACTCGTCCGTCGTCCACGAGAACGCCAACAAGGACGCCGACGTCTTCAACACCCAGCGCGACCTCACGGCCGGTGCGGTGGGCAAGGCCATCGGGCTGCGGATGCTCCCGCCGCACGTCGCGAACGCGCACGCCAAGGGCGACCTGCACTACCACGACCTCGACTACCACCCCTACGCCCCGATGACGAACTGCTGCCTCATCGACTTCCGGACGATGCTGTCCGAGGGCTTCCGGATCGGGAACGCCCAGGTCGACCCGCCGCGGTCCATCCAGACCGCGACCGCGCAGATCTCGCAGATCATCGCGAACGTGTCGTCGAGCCAGTACGGCGGCTGCTCGGTCAACCGGATCGACGAGCTGCTGGCCCCGTACGCGGAGCGGAACTTCGCCAAGCACCTCGCCGACGCCGAGCAGTGGGTCTCCGAGCCGGAGCGCCGGCGCGCGTACGCGGAGGAGAAGACCCGCAAGGACGTCTACGACGCGATGCAGAGCCTCGAGTACGAGATCAACACCCTGTTCACGTCGAACGGGCAGACCCCGTTCACGTCGGTCGGGTTCGGCCTCGGCACGGGCTGGTTCGAGCGCGAGATCCAGCGCGCCATCCTGCAGATCCGCATCCTCGGTCTGGGCAAGGAGCGCCGCACCGCGATCTTCCCCAAGCTGATCTTCACGCTGCGCCGCGGCGTGAACCTCACCGCGGACGACCCGAACTACGACATCAAGCAGCTGGCCGTCGAGTGCGCGACCAAGCGCATGTACCCGGACATCCTCAGCTACGACAAGATCGTCGAGATCACCGGCTCGTTCAAGGTGCCGATGGGCTGCCGGTCCTTCCTGCAGGGCTGGGAGGACGCCGACGGGAACGACGTCGTCGAGGGCCGGATGAACCTGGGCGTGGTGACCCTCAACGTCCCGCGCATCGCCCTGGAGACCCGTGGCGACCTGGACGCGTTCTGGGCCCTGCTGGACCAGCGGCTGGAGACCGTGCACGACGCGCTGCTGTACCGCGTCGAGCGGTGCAAGGAGGCCGTGCCGGCGAACGCCCCGATCCTGTACGTGCACGGCGCGTTCGGGCAGCGGCTCGCGCCGGACGACGACGTCGACGCGCTGTTCCGCGGCGGCCGCGCGACGGTCTCGCTCGGCTACATCGGGCTGTACGAGGCCGCGGCCGCGTTCTACGGCGGCGACTGGGAGTCCGACCCCGAGGCCAAGGAGTTCACGCTGCGCGTGCTGCGCACCCTCGCGGCCCGCGCGAAGGAGTGGACCGCGAGGCACGGCTACCAGTTCTCGGTGTACTCCACGCCGTCCGAGTCGCTGACCGACCGGTTCTGCCGGCTGGACACCAAGAAGTTCGGGCTCGTCCCGGACATCACCGACAAGGACTACTACACGAACTCGTTCCACTACGACGTGCGCAAGGCGCCGACCCCGTTCGAGAAGCTCGACTTCGAGGCGGAGTACCCGCAGTACGCGTCGGGCGGGTTCATCCACTACTGCGAGTACCCGGTGCTGCAGCAGAACCCGAAGGCCCTCGAGGCCGTGTGGGACTACGCCTACGACCGGGTCGGCTACCTCGGCACGAACACCCCGATCGACCGCTGCCTGGAGTGCGGGTTCTCCGGCGACTTCACCCCGACCGAGCGCGGCTTCGCCTGCCCGGGCTGCGGCAACAGCGACCCGCGCACCTGCGACGTGGTGAAGCGGACCTGCGGCTACCTGGGCAACCCCCAGCAGCGGCCGATGGTGCACGGCCGGCACGTGGAGATCTCGTCCCGGGTCAAGCACCTCGCCGGCCCGACGTCGCTCGCGGCGGCGGCCGGGGACGCCGGGGGCGCCTGACGTGGCCCGCACGCCCGCCGTCGGCCAGTGGCGCGCGGCGGCCCTGAGCCAGGACCGGGTCGCCGACTACAAGCCGTTCGTCATGGTCGACGGCGAGGGCGTGCGGTGCAGCCTGTACGTGTCGGGCTGCCCGTTCGCCTGCGCCGGCTGCTTCAACGAGGCGGCCTGGTCGTTCCGGTACGGCACCCCGTTCGACGACGCGCTGGCGGACCGGATCGCCGCCGACCTCGCCCACGAGGCCGTGCAGGGGCTGTCGCTGCTCGGCGGCGAGCCGTTCCTCAACACCGGTGCGTGCCTGCGGGTGGTGCGCCGGCTGCGCGCCGAGCACGGGCGCGCGAAGGACGTGTGGTGCTGGTCCGGCTACACGTTCGAGGAGCTCCTGGCAGAGGCCGCGGCGGGGCAGGCCGACAAGGCCGAGCTGCTCGGCGAGCTCGACGTGCTGGTCGACGGCCGGTTCGAGCTCGCGCAGCGCGACCTCACGCTGGCGTTCCGCGGCAGCCGGAACCAGCGGGTGCTCGACGTCCCGGCCTCGCTGGCCGCGGGGCGCGCGGTGCCGCGCGGCGGCCTCGTCGGGGCGACGGACGTGGGGGCGCCCCCGGACCGGCGCGCGCTGGTCTGAGGGCACCCCGCCCGGTCAGGGCACGAGGGTCTCGTCGGAGCCGATCGCCGGCTGCGGC
The DNA here is from genome assembly GCF_019265565.1 of Cellulomonas sp. PS-H5. NCBI lineage: Bacteria > Bacillati > Actinomycetota > Actinomycetes > Micrococcales > Cellulomonadaceae > Cellulomonas > Cellulomonas sp. PS-H5. Next base: position 150,547 of record NZ_JAHVCI010000003.1, on the reverse strand, counting down.
CGGTCGACCACGCCGTCGCGGTTCTCGTCGGCCGACCGCGCGCGGCGCGCGTCGATCCGGAGCAGCACCGCGGCCACCGTCGCGGACAGCACGGTGCCCGCGAGCACCGCGATCTTCGCCGCCCCGACCAGGCCGTCGTCCCCCTCGAACGCGAGCTCGGCGATCAGCAGGGAGACCGTGAACCCGATGCCCGCGAGCAGCCCGACGGGCGCCAGGTCCCGGATCCCGACCCCCTCGGGCAGCCGGAGGCCGGAGCCGCGCGTCACCAGCGCGACCGCGCCGAGGATGCCGAGCACCTTGCCGGCCACCAGGCCGAGGACCACCGCGAGGACGACCGGCTCGCCGACGACGCCACCGACCGCGTCGCCGTCCACCAGCGTGACCCCGGCCGCGAAGAAGGCGAACAGGGGCAGCGCGATCACGGACGACCAGGGCCGCGCGGCGTGCTCGTACCGCTGCACCCGCGACCCCTGCTCGCCGTTCACGGGCCGCGCGGGCACGGTGAGCCCGAGCAGCACGCCCGCGATCGTCGCGTGCACGCCGGACGCGTGCATGAAGCCCCACGCCACCAGACCGAGCGGCCACAGCAGCCACGGGTGCACGTACGCCGAGCGCGCGAGCAGGGCGAACAGCACCACGGCGCCGACCGCGGCCGCGAGCGGCGCGAGCGCGACGCCGTCGGAGTAGAACACCGCGATCACCACGATCGCGAGCAGGTCGTCGACGACGGCGAGCGTGAGCAGGAAGGTCCGGATCGCGACCGGCAGGCCGCGCCCGAAGATCGCGAGCACGGCGAGCGCGAACGCGATGTCCGTGGCCGTCGGCACCGCCCAGCCCCGGGCGGCGCCCGCGTCGCCCGCGGCCGTCACGACCGCCAGGTAGATCGCGGCGGGGACCAGCATCCCGCCCACCGCGGCGATCACCGGGACCGCCGCCCGTCGCGGGTCCCGCAGGCTGCCCGCCACGATCTCGTGCTTCAGCTCGAGGCCGACGGTGAAGAAGAAGATCGCGAGCAGCCCGTCGGCCGCCCAGTGCGCGAGGTCCAGGTCGAGGTGCCAGGCCTCGATGCCGACGGTCCAGGCGGACAGGTCGTGGTACGCCTCGCGCCAGGGCGAGTTCGCCCAGACGAGCGCGAGCGCGGCGGCGGCGATGAGCAGGGCCCCGCCGGTCGTCTCGCGCGACGCCCAGGCGCGGAGCGGGCGTGCGGACGTGCGGGTGTCGTGGTGCGGCACGGTTCTCCCCAGGAGGTGGCGGCTGAACCCGCGCACGGAGGGTCGCCGAGCGCGGAGCCGACCAGACTTCCCGGCACACCAGGGGACGACCCTACCGACGGCGGGGGCGGACGGCACCCGGGGTCCGCGAGCCGGACGGCCGCGGGCTCAGCCCTGGTCGATCACCCACTCGACCTCGTCCGACCCCGCGGGCAGGGTCACGTCGCCCGCCGGGCCGAGGAGCACGCGCAGGTCGCCCGTGGGCTCCTCCGGCAGCGCCACCACGGTCGTCGCGGGCACGTAGTCCGCGGTGCACGCGCCGCCGGTGGGCTCGGGGAACGTGATCTCGACCTCGTCCGCGCCCGCCGCGCCGGTGGCGACCGCGTCGGGGTCCGCGACCATCGGGCAGGTGCTCGACCCGAAGGTGATGACGTAGATCAGCGACGGGTCGGCGGTGCGCGACGCCCCGGCGACCGCGCCCTCCGGCGGCGCGGCCACGCCCTCGGGCAGCCCGACGACCGACGACCCCGCGGTCAGCGCCACGGCGGACCCGGACGGCGCGGGCTCCGACGTCGCCGCCGACGGGCTCGTGGACGGGCTCGCGGACGGACCGCCGTCCCCGCCGTAGCCCCCGGACCCGCCCGAGCAGGCGGCGAGCAGGACCAGCAGCCCGACGGCGGCGAGCCCGCGCGCGGAGCGCGCGACCGGTGCCGCGCCGTGGGTGTCCCGGGCGTGCCTCACGCCGACCAGCCTCGCCCGGGCCGCCCGCGCCCGCATCGCCCGCCGCGGATGAGGACGCGGCCGCGCGCCGGGAGTTGGCTCGGACCGGACCCCGGCGACGCGACGGGCGCCGCCCGGCCCGCCAGCCGAGGAGGCAGCGATGACTGGATCCCGCGCGGCCACGGAGCCGCGACCCGCCGACGTCCTGGTCGTGTTCGGCATCACCGGCGACCTCGCCCGCGTGATGACCTTCCGGTCCCTGTACCGGCTGGAGAGCCGCGGCCTGCTGGACCTGCCGGTCGTCGGGGTCGCGGTCGACGACTGGCCGCTCGACCGGCTGGTCGAGCGCGCGCGGACCTCGATCGAGGCGACGGGGCAGCGGATCGACGAGGAGGTGTTCGCCCGGTTCGCCGGCCGGCTGTCCTACGTGAGCGGCGACTTCACCGACCCGGAGACCTACGAGCGGGTCGCGAAGGCCGTCGACGGCGCGGCGACCCCGGTGTTCTACCTGGAGATCCCGCCGTCGCTGTTCGGCCGGGTCGTCGACGGGCTCGCCGGGGCGGACCTGACCGAGCACGCGCGGGTCGTGGTCGAGAAGCCGTTCGGCCACGACCTCGCGTCCGCGCGGGAGCTCGCCGACCAGCTGCACGAGCACCTGGACGAGTCGCAGCTGTTCCGGATCGACCACTACCTCGGGAAGATGGGGCTCGAGGAGATCCTGCACCTGCGGTTCGCCAACGCGATCCTCGAGCCGCTGTGGAGCCGCAGCTACCTGGAGTGCGTGCAGATCACCATGGCCGAGGACTTCGGCGTCGACGACCGAGGCCACTTCTACGACCCGGTGGGCGCCCTGCGGGACGTCGTCGTCAACCACCTCATGCAGGTGGTGGCGGCCTCCGCGATGGAGCCGCCGTCGCGGGGCGACCCGGCGACGCTCAAGGACTCCGAGGTCGCGCTGTTCCGGGCGGTGGTCGAGGCCGACCCGCGGCACTACGTGCGCGGGCAGTACGAGGGGTACCGGGACGTCGCGGGCGTCGCCGACGGGTCGACGACCGAGACCTACGCCGCGCTGCGGCTCGAGATCGAGAACTGGCGCTGGGCCGGGGTGCCGTTCTACCTCCGGACCGGGAAGAAGCTCCGCGCGACCCAGACCGAGCTGCGGCTGGTGTTCCAGCGGCCGCCGCGGCTCGGGTTCGGGCCGCGCGGCGGCGTCGTCGAGCCCAACCAGCTGATCGTGCGGCTCGACCCGTCGACGGGGATCCGGATCGTCGTGGACGCGCACCGGGCGGACGTCGCCCGGCTCGCCGCCCCGATCGAGCTCGACATGCAGTTCGCCGACGAGGGCGGCGAGGGCCCGACGCCGTACGAGGTGCTGCTGGAGGCCGCGCTCGCCGGGGTCAGCACGCGGTTCGCCCGGCAGGACGCCGTCGAGGAGACCTGGCGGATCATGCAGCCGCTCCTGGACGACCCGCCGCCGGTGCACGCCTACGCCCCGGGCACGTGGGGGCCCGCCGCCGCCGACGCGCTCACCGAGCGGTCGGGCGGCTGGCGGGGGCCCTGGGTCTGAGCCGGCCGACGACCCGGGGCGTCACGCCCCCGGGTCGATGTGCGGCACGTCCGCCGTCGAGTCCTCCCACGCGATCCGGTGCGGCGCGTCCGTCATCTCGACGAGCGCCGAGTGGTCCCGGTCGAAGTAGTCCCACGCCCAGGACAGGAACGCGTCGGTCTTGGAGTGCGCCCCGCTGAGCAGCATGGCGTGCACCCCGAGCCAGGCGGCGAAGGCGACCGGGCCCTCGACCGTGTGGTGCCGGTGCCCGACCTCGGCGACCGCGGCGTTCCGGCCGATCATCGCCATGATGCCCTTGTCCTTGTACCGGAACGGCTCGGTCGGCGCCCCGCGCCGTTCGCGGAGCACGTTCGCCCCCGCGGCCCGGCCGGACTGCTGCGCGACGGAGCCGAGCTGCGGGAGCGTGCGGCCGTCCGGGCCGGGGATGTTGGCCGCGTCGCCGACCGCGTAGACGCCGGGCAGCCCGGGCACGCTCAGGTCGGCGGCGACGTCCACCCGCCCGCCGCGGCCGGTCGGCACGCCGGCCCCGAGCACGATCGGCGCGGCCGACTCCCCGCCGCCCCAGACGACGGTCCGGGTCGGGATCGTCGTGCCGTCGTCGAGCTCCACCCGGTCGGCGTGCACGGCCGCGACCCCGGTGCCCAGCCGGACCTCGACGCCGACGCTCGTCAGGTGGCCGTGCGCGTAGTGGTGCGCCGCGTCGGTGAACGGCGCGAGCAGGGCGGTCCCGCGGTCGACCAGGACGACCCGCGCCGGCGCGGCCAGGCGCCCCGTGCGGGTCAGCGCGGCCATCAGCTCGGCCACGGCGCCCGCCGTCTCGACTCCGGTCGGGCCGCCGCCCACCACGACGACGTCCAGCGCGCCAAGGGGCGGCTCCGGCGCGTCCTTCGTCCCGGGCGCGTGCGCGTGCTCCCGCACGAGGCCGTGCAGGTGCCGCCGCAACCGCTCGGCGTCCACCACCGAGTACAGCGGGAACGCGTGCTCCGCCGCGCCGGGCACCCCGAAGAACTCGGGCTGCGCCCCCGCGGCGAGCACCAGGTGGGACCCCGCGACCTCCGTCCCGTCGCCCAACGTGACCCGGTGCGCGGCCGCGTCGACCGCGACCGCCTCGGCGGTCAGCACGCGCACGGTCGGGTGCTTGTGGAAGATGACCCGGTGCGGGCGCGCGACGTCCTCGGCGGGCAGCTGCGACGTCGCCACCTGGTAGAGCAGCGGCTGGAACTGGTGGTAGTCGTTCCGGTCGACCAGCACGACCGGCTCCCCCGCGTCGCCGAGCGCGTGGGCGCACGCGACGCCCGCGAGGCCGCCGCCGAGGACGACGACCGGGTCCTGCGGCAGGTCCACCGCGCCGTCGGCGGTCACAGGGACATCTCCTTGCGGAAGTCGGTGAGGATGATCCGCCCCGCGGCCTGCATGAGCGCCAGGTGGGAGAACGCCTGCGGCGGGTTGCCGAGGTGCCGGGACCGCTCGACCTCGTACTCCTCGGCGTAGAGGCCGAGCGGGGAGGCGATGCGCAGCAGCCGCTCCATGAGGTCGTTCGCCCGCTCCGACTCGCCGATCGCCGCCAGCGCCGACACCAGCCAGAACGAGCAGATGAGGAACGTGCCCTCCTTGCCGGACATCCCGTCGTCGGTCTCGTCGGTGCGGTACCGCAGCACGTACCCGTTCTCGGTGAGCTCGCTGCCGACCGCCTCGACCGTCGCCCGGATCCGCGGGTCCTCCGGCGGCAGGAACCCGAACAGCGGCGCGAGCAGCGTGGACGCGTCGAGCGCGTCGGTGTCGTAGTGCTGCCGCAGCGCGCCGTCGTCCCGCAGCCCGTGCTCCAGGATGTCGGCACGGATCTCGTCGGCGGTCGCGCGCCACTGCTCCGCGTGCTCCCGGTCGTCCCGGATCCCGGCGAGCTGGGCCGCCCGGTCCATCGCGACCCAGCCCATCAGCTTGGAGGACACGTAGTGCTGCGGCTTGCCGCGCGCCTCCCAGATGCCCTGGTCGGGCTCCTTCCAGGTGGCCATCGCAGCCGCGGCCTGCGACTCGACCAGCGGCCACAGCCGCCGGGGCACGTGCCGGCTGCGGACGGTGTGCAGCAGGATCGAGTCCAGCACGGCGCCGTAGACGTCGTTCTGCCGCTGGTCGAACGCGGCGTTCCCGATCCGGACCGGGCGGGCGTGCTCGTAGCCGGTGAGCTCGTCCCGGGTGGACTCGGTGAGGTCCCGCCGCCCGTCGACGCCGTACATGATCTGCAGCCCGCCGTCCTCGGCCGGCTCCAGGTCGGCGACGAACTGCATGAACTCGTCGGCCTCCCAGTCCAGGTTGAGGTAGTGCAGCGCCTGCAGCGTGAACGTGGTGTCCCGGATCCAGGTGTACCGGTAGTCCCAGTTCCGCTCGCCGCCGGGCGTCTCGGGCAGCGAGGTGGTGAGCGCGGCCACCGTGGCGCCGGTGGGCATGTAGGTCAGGCCCTTGATGGTGAGCGCGGACCGCTCGATGGCGGGGCGCAGGTGGTGGTCGGGCACCCGGGCGCGGGCGAGCCAGTTCCGCCAGAAGTCGATCGTGGCCCGGACCCGGCCCTCGGCGTCGGCGTCGTCGGCCGGCACGACGAGGCCGTCCGCCCAGGAGACGACGCAGTAGGCGGTCTCCCCCTCGGCGAGGACGTGCCGGGCGCGCGCGGACCCGCCCTCGATGCCGATCCGCATGTCGGTCGCGAGCCGGAACGTCTGCCCCGCGCCGGTCGCGTCGGCGGCGTGGCCGTCCTCGCCCACCGCGGTCCAGGTCGCCGGCGTGCGGCCGTAGTCGAACGCGGGCTCGCAGACCAGCTCGACCTCGATGCTGCCGCTCAGGCACTTCACCGTCCGGACCAGCAGGTGCTCGGCGTCGTCGTCGGCGGGCGGCCGGGTGTGCGGGGTGACGGCGTCGTGGCCGGTGCTCGGGCCCATCGTGAGCGCGTCGTGCACCAGCAGCCAGCCGCCCGGGGTGTGCCAGGTCGTCGTCATGACGTTGGTGCCCGGCACGTACGCGCGCGACGTCGGGACGTTGATCCCGTACGGCCCGAACCGGAACGACCCCGCGCCGCGGTCCAGCAGGTTCCCGAACACGGCCGGCGAGTCGAACGACGGCAGGCACAGCCAGTCGACCGAGCCGTCCGGCGCGATCAGCGCCCCGGTGTGGCAGTCCGACAGGAACGCGTAGTCGGCGATCGGCGGGAACGGGGACACGCTCATGGTTCGACACCTTCCTCGGGGAGCAGCCGGCGCTGCGCCAGCACGTACAGCAGGACGAACGCGGGGGCGACGAGCAGCAGCCCGAGGCCGACCGCGGCGACCAGGGCGGTGAGCGTCCCGTCGGGGGCGGCCGCGTCGGCGACCGTGAGCGCGCCGGGCAGCAGGTCGGGCCACTGCGCCACGCCCCACGCGGCGATCACGCCGGTGACGGCGAGCACCGCCAGCGCCCGGGCCCCGCGGGTCGCGTCGCGCAGCAGGAGCAGCAGGGCGCCCACCGCGCACAGCGTCCCGGCCACGACCAGGGGCAGCGCGGTGGTCACCAGCTCCTCGAAGACGGGGTGCGCGTCCCGGTCCACCACGACCAGCCCGACCGCGGCGACCACGCCCGCCACCACCGCCGCCGCGACCGCCCGGCGCCGGAAGTAGCCGACCATCGCCGGGTCGTCGCCGTGCCGGGCGTCGCGGACCAGGTACACCGCCGCGAGGTAGGCCGCGAGCGCCACCGCCAGCACGCCGACCGCGATCGACACCGGGTTCAGCCAGCTGGTGACCGGGTCGCCCGCTCGGCCGCCCGCCGGCACCTCCCCCGCCGCGATGCCGCCCGCGACGGCACCGAGGCAGAACGGCACCAGCACCGACGACAGGGCGAACGCGCCGCCGAACACCCGCCGGACACCCGTGCCGACCACGGCCTTGCGGAACGCGAAGCTCGCGCCGCGCAGCACGATGCCCACCGCCGCGATCGTCAGCGGGACGAACATGGTGAGCCAGATCGACGCGTACGCCTCGGGGAACGCCGTCCACGTCACCACCAGGACGAAGATCAGCCACACGTGGTTGGCCTCCCAGACCGGGCCGATCGACCGCTCGACCACGGCCCGCAGCGCGGCTCCCCGCTCGGCGCCGCCCGCGGTCAGGTCCCAGAACCCCGCACCGAAGTCCGCCCCGCCGAACGCGGCGTAGGCCGCGAGCGCCAGCAGCAGCACGACGGCGACGGCGGTGCTCATCGTGGCTCCCGCGCGTCGTGGTCCGGCGCGGCGCCGCCCGCGGCCGGCTCCGGGGCGCGGGCGTCGTCGGGCACCCGCCCCACCCCGTCGGGCGACGGGCCGTACGGGGTGTCGTCGTCCCGGAACGCCGCCTGCCGCCGGAACCGCCGGCTCATCGCGCGCAGCACCAGCACCGTCGTCGTGCCCAGCACCAGGTACAGCAGCACGACGCCGACGAACGTCGCCCACACGCCCTCGTTGCCGGTGGCGGCGTCCTCGACGCGCATCACCTCGTAGACGATCCACGGCTGCCGGCCGACCTCGGTCACGATCCAGCCGGCCTCCATCGCCAGCACGGCGAGCACCCCGGAGGCCGAGACCGCCGCGAGGAACAGCCGTCCCCGCGGCGCCCGGCGTCGGACGAGCCAGACCACCCCGTACCAGCCGGCGAGCAGCAGGAGCAGCGTGCCGATCCCGACCATGACGTCCCAGGCCAGGTGGACGGTGTTGACCTCGCGGGTGGTCGGCCGCTCGTCCGCGGGCACCGAGTCGAGGCCCTGCACCACGGTGTCCCGCCCCGTGCTCGGGTCCGACAGCCAGGACGCCATCCCGGGGATCGGCAGCCCGCCCTCCACCTGGCCGTCGGGACCGAGCCGGCCCAGCAGCGTCTCCGGCACGTCCGAGGACGTCTCCGGCACCAGCTCGATCGCGGCGAACTTCACCGGCTGGTTCTCGTAGACCCAGCGCGCCAGTCCGTCACCGACCCCCATCTGGATCGGCGCCGCGATCGCCGCCACCGTGAAGGCGATCGTGAACCCGAGCCGGTGGTACCGGTCGCGGCGCCCGCGGAGCATGGCGAACGCGTACACCGAGGCGACCAGGCAGCCGCCGACCAGGTACGCCGCGACCACCATGTGCGCGGCCTGCCAGGGCATCGAGTCGTTGAAGATCACGCGCACCGGGTCCACGGTCGCGATCCGTCCGGAGCCGTCGAGCGTGTAGCCGGTGGGCGCGTTCATCCACGCGTTCGCCGCCACCACCGACACCGAGCCCAGCACCCCGGCCAGGACGATCGGCACCCCGGTCCAGAAGTGCGGCCAGGGCCGCAGCCGGCGCCAGCCGAAGATGTAGATCGCGACGAAGATCGCCTCGAGGAAGAAGAAGATCCCCTCGAACGCGAACGGCACCCCGAACGCGTCGCCCCACTGCGCCATGAACCGCGGCCAGAGCAGCCCGAACTCGAAGCTCAGCACCGTCCCGGTCACCGCGCCGACCGCGAACGTGACCGCCATGTACTTCGACCAGCGCTGCGCGAGCTCCAACGCGTCGCGGTCGTCGTGCTTGACGCCGCGGTAGTTGGCGATGAGCGCCATCGCCGCCCACGAGACCCCGAGCGGCACCAGGATGATGTGGAACCCGAGCGTGAACGCCATCTGCGAGCGGGCCCACGGCACCGGGTCGACCGCGCTGACGGCGGCCGCGGCGGCGAGCTGGTCGACGGGAAGCACCACGCGTCTCCTCACCCGTGCGGGGGCGACCGCGGGTGGCGGTGCCCGTCCGGGGGGTGTGGCGGCCGGTCCGGGTCGGGGGACGCGGGCGGGGCACGCGGGACGGCGGCGGGGTGGCCGGGGCCACCCGTCAGCGCGACCATACCGGACATATCGGACACGGCACAGGGGTCCGGCGTCCCGGGGTGCGCTCGCCCGCCACGCGCGTAGCGTCGCCGGTGACGCAGGGCCGCGGCGCTCCGCACGCGACCCACCCCCGCGCGAACGGAGACCGCCATGACCACCACCCCGGACCCCCGCGACGAGCCGGTCCGCGCCCCGGCCGAGGCGCCCACCCGGCCGTCGAGCCCCGGGCCCGACCCCGACGACATCAACCAGGACGACCCGCGCCACGAGGCGCACCGCGCCGAGCGCGCGTCCGGCGCGGTCGGGGCCGGGACCGAGGCGGTCCCGGGGACGCCGTCGGGCGCCCCGGGGGCGGCACGGCCGACGAGCCCCGGGCCGGAGCCGGAGGACGTCGACCGCTGAGGGTCGGCGCCGCCGGTCGGGTCAGCGCCGGCGGCGGAAGTACCAGACCCGCGTCGCGAGCGAGCAGACGAACAGCACGAGCACCCCGGCGATCGTCACCGCCGGGGTGCTCGTGACCACCCCGCCCAGGGTGAGTGCACCCCCGAGCACCAGGGTCGCGACGATCCGGATGATCGCGGGGCGGTCGTCGGCCGGCAGGCGGGGTGCGTCGGGCATGGGACGAGCCTCGCACGCCCCGGACGGGTCAGGCGTGCCCGAGGTGCTCGTGCGTGCGGTGCGACGCGGGCTCGATCTGGAACGTCGAGTGCTCGACCGAGATCGGGAAGTGCGTGGCGAGGCAGTCCTGGAGCTGGTCGAGGATCCGCGCGGTGTGCCCGTCGGAGAAGCACTCGTCGTCGACCGTGATGTGCGCCGTGACCACCGGCAGCCCCGTCGCGACCAGCGTCGCGTGCAGGTCGTGCACCGAGCGCACGTGCTCGACGCCGAGCAGGTGGTCCCGCACCGCGTCGAGGTCGAGCCCGGGCGGCGTCGACTCCAGCAGCACGGCGGCGGTCTCGCGCAGCAGCCGGATCGCGCGCGGGACGATCAGCGCGCCGATGAGCAGGCCCGCGACCGCGTCCGCCTGCTGCCAGCCCGTGGTCGCGATGACGACCGCGGCGACGATGACGCCGACCGAGCCGAGCGCGTCGTTCAGCACCTCGAGGAAGGCGGCGCGCAGGTTGAAGTTCGCCTTCCGGCCCCCGGCCAGCACCGCGATCGCCACCAGGTTCGCGACCAGACCGATGACGCCGAACACGATCAGCTCGGTCGAGGGGACGTCGGGCGGCGCGAACAGCCGCCGGACGCCCTCGACCAGCACGTACCCCCCGACGGCCAGCAGCACCGCGGACTGCGCCAGCGCGCCCAGCACCTCGGCCCGCCGGTAGCCCCAGGTCCGCCGGGACGTCGCCGGCTTGAGCGCGAGGTGCGCGGCGACCAGCGCCATCGCCAGGCCCGCGGCGTCGGTGAGCATGTGCGCGGTGTCCACCAGCAGCGCGAGGCTCCCGGTCACCAGCGCGCCGACCGCCTGGGCGACCAGCACCGTCGAGGTCAGGCCGAAGGCGATCGCGAGCCGTCGCCGGTGGTCCGCCGGGGCGACGTCGGCACCGCCGCCGTGCCCGTGGTCGTGGCTCACGCCGGGTCCCCCGCGAGATGCGCGCACGCGTCCGGGCTCGACCCGCCGCGCAGCAGGTCCTCCGCCGCGCCGACGAGCGTCGCGAGGCGGCCGGGGTCTGCGATCGCGTAGATCGAGGACCGGCCGCGCTGCCGCACGGTGACCAGCCCGCAGTCCCGGAGGCAGGCCAGGTGCACGCTGACCGTGCTCTGCGCGAGCCCGAGGTGGTCCGTCAGCTCGCGCACCGAGTGCTCGCCGGTGAACAGGTGGCGCAGCATCGTCAGCCGGGCCGGCTCGCCGAGCGCCCGGAACAGCGCGGCGGTCGGCGCGGTGAGGGCGGCGTCGTCGGCGGAACGGGTCTCGTTCTCGTCATCGACAGCCGGGGATGTCATCGCCATACGACGATGCTAGGTCAGGAACGACCTGCCACGCCACCCCCTCGGTCGATACAGCACGCGCTGTACTGTTCAGCGCATGCTGACCACTGCGCCGCGCCTCGACGTCCTCACCCGGCTCGGCCGCGCGCTGGCCGACCCGAGCCGCGCCCGGATCCTGGCCGCCCTCGCCGTCGGGCCCGCCTACCCGGCCGAGCTGGCCGCGGACCTGGGCATGACGCGGTCGAACGTGTCCAACCACCTCGCGTGCCTGCGCGGCTGCGGGCTGGTCGTAGCCGACGCCGAGGGCCGCCGCACGCGGTACGCCGTCGCCGACCCCCACCTGACCCACGCGCTGACGTCCCTGGTCGACGTGGTCCTCGCCGTCGACGAGGGCGAACCCTGCACCAGCGCGACCTGCGACGTGCCGGGGTGCTGCGCCGCGTGCGAGCCGGACGCGCCCACGACCGCGGCGGAGGTGCGCGCGTGAGCCGCGAGTGCTGCGGGCCCGAGGACGACGCCCCGCGCCCCTCCCTGTCGATCGGGATCCGGCCCGCGGGCAGCCCGCCCCCGGCGGCCGAGCCGGACGACTGCTGCGACCACGACGAACCCGCCGCGCACGACGAGCAGCACGAGGAGCTCGCGCCGTGGTGGCGGGACGCCGCGCTGCGGCTGCCGGCCGCGTCAGGCCTCCTGCTGCTGGTGGGCCACCTCCTGGACCGGTCCGGCGCCGGGACCGTCCCGAGCACGGCCGCGTTCGCGCTCGGGCTCGCCGCCGGGGCGTGGACCTTCGTGCCCGGGGCCCTGCGCCGCCTGGCCCGCCGCCGCCTCGGCGTCGGCCTGCTGATGACCATCGCCGCGGTCGGCGCCGTGCTGCTCGGGCACGTCGCCGAGGCCGCCGCGCTGGCGTTCCTGTTCTCGATCGCGGAGGCGCTCGAGGACCGCGCGATGGACCGCGCGAAGCACGGCCTGCGGGCGCTGCTCGCCCTGATGCCCGAGACGGCCCGGATCTCTCGGATGTCCAGCGAGGTCGTCGTGCCGGCCGCCGACGTCCGCGAGCTCGACGTGCTCGCGGTGCGCCCCGGCGAGCGCGTCGCCACCGACGGCGTCGTGGTGTCCGGGCGCAGCGCCGTGGACACCTCGGCGGTCACCGGCGAGTCCATCCCGGTCGAGGTCGGGCCCGGCGACGCCGTGCCCGCCGGTGCCGTCAACGGCACGGGCGCGCTCGAGGTCGAGGCGACCGCCGACGGCCGGGACAACTCGCTGACGACCATCGTCCGGCTCGTCGAGGAGGCGCACGCCCGCAAGGGCGAGCGCGCCCGGCTCGCCGACCGCATCGCGCGCCCGCTGGTCCCGGCCGTCCTGGTCGCGGCGGCGCTGGTCGCGGTGCTGGGCTCGCTGCTCGGCGACCCCGGCGTCTGGATCGACCGGGCGCTCGTGGTGCTCGTGGCGGCGTCGCCGTGCGCCCTCGCGATCGCCGTGCCCGTGACCGTCATCTCCGCGATCGGGTCGGCGAGCCGGTTCGGCGTCGTCATCACGTCCGGCGAGGCGTTCGAGCAGCTCGGCGCCGTGCGCACGGTCGCGCTCGACAAGACCGGCACACTGACCCGCAACCGTCCCGAGGTCGTCGAGACCCGCACCGTCGACGGCGTCGCCGCCGCCCAGGTCCTGGCCTGGGCCGCGGCGGTCGAGGCCCGGAGCGCCCACCCCCTGGCCGGGGCCGTGCTCGCCGCCGTGCCGTCCGCCGCACCCGCCGCGGACGTCGTCGAGGAGCCGGGGCACGGCGTCACCGGCACGGTCGACGGCGTGCGCGTCGAGGTCGGGTCGACCCGCTGGCTCGACGCCGGCCCCCTGGCCGGAGCCCTCGACGCGATGGAGTCGGCCGGGATGACCACCGTCGTCGTGCGGGCCGACGGGCGCACCGTCGGCGTCGTCGGCATCCGCGACGAGCTCCGCCCCGAGGCCGCCGAGGCCGTCGCGGCCCTGCACGCCGCGGGCCTGCGGACCGTCATGCTCACCGGCGACAACACCCGCACCGCCCGCGCCCTCGCCGCGGCCGCGGGCCTCGCGGACGTCCGCGCCGAGCAGCGCCCGCAGGACAAGGCCGAGGCGGTCACCCGCCTCGGCGCCGGCACCGCCATGGTCGGCGACGGCGTCAACGACGCCCCCGCGCTGGCCGCCGCCGACGTCGGCATCGCGATGGGCGCCACCGGCACGGCCGCCGCCGTCGAGTCCGCCGACGTCGCGTTCACCGGCAACGACCTGCGGCTGCTCCCCCGGGCGCTCGCGCACGCCCGCCGCGGGCGCCGCATCATGACCGGGAACATCGCCCTCGCGCTGCTCATCATCGTCGCCCTGCTCCCGCTCGCGCTGACCGGCGCCCTCGGGCTGGCGGGCGTCGTGCTGGTCCACGAGGTCGCCGAGGTGGTCGTGATCCTCAACGGCGTCCGGGCCGCCCGCGCGCCGCGCACCCCGCCGGCCGAGGACGCGCGGCCGACCCGCGCCGAGGTGGCGCGGGCCGCTGCCGCCGCGTGAGCCCGGCCGGCGTGGCCGGCGTGACGCACCCGTCCCCCGACCGGCCCCCGCGGACGGCTCGGGGGTCGCCCGAACGGGTGGCCGGGGGCGCGCCGTGACCGGACCGGTACGGTCGCGTGACCGTCCCGTGCTGTTCGCGCTGGTCAGCGAGCCGGAAGCATGCCGTCCATCGGACGATGGAGGGGGATCTCATGCGCGATCGGACGTCGACGGAAACTGCCCGCCCCGGATCCGCGCGGCGCTCGAGGCACCGCCTCGTCGCCGCGACCGCCGTGCTCGCGCTGGGGGCGCTCGGCGCGTGCAGCAACGGCGGTGCGAGCGACGCCTCCTACGGGCAGGAGGTCGCGCAGGACGACGCGTACGCGCCCGACCCGTGGCCCTACGCCCCGACCGAGCCTCAGGAGGAGTACGACGACTCCCCGGAGCAGCCGTTCCAGGACGTCGCGACCAGCCCGCTGTCGACGTTCGCCTCGGACGTCGACACCGCCTCGTACAGCAACCTGCGCCGGCAGCTCACGCAGGGCACCCAGCCGCAGGGCGTGCGGATCGAGGAGCTCGTCAACTACTTCGACTACGACTACCCGGCCCCGGCGCCCGACGCCGAGGACCCGTTCACGGTGACGACCCAGGTGGCGGACGCGCCGTGGGACCCGGACCACCAGCTGGCGATGATCGGCGTCCAGGCGACGGACGCCGTCCCGACGAGCCGGGGCAACAACGTCGTCTTCCTGCTCGACGTGTCCGGCTCCATGGACGAGCCGGACAAGCTGCCGCTGCTCGCCCGGTCGTTCGAGCTCCTGGTCGAGCAGCTCGACGAGGACGACACCGTCTCGATCGTGACGTACGCCGGCAGCGACACCGTGCTCGCGGACTCGGTGCCGGGCAGCGAGCGGCGCACGCTCGTGGGGATCCTGCGCGAGCTCAGCGCCGGCGGCTCGACCGGCGGGGCACGAGGCCTGGAGACCGCGTACGAGCTCGCGACGAAGAACTTCGTCGAGGGCGGCAACAACCGCGTGATCCTGGCCACCGACGGCGACTTCAACGTCGGCCCGTCGACGCCCGAGCAGCTCACCGACCTCATCGAGGAGCACGCCCGGACCGGCGTGCACATCTCGGTCCTCGGGTTCGGCATGGGCAACCTCAAGGACAGCACCATGGAGGCCATCGCCGACCACGGGAACGGCAACTACGCGTACATCGACACCCTCGACGAGGCGCGCAAGGTCCTGGTGGACGAGTTCGACTCGACCATGTTCGTCGTCGCCCAGGACCTCAAGCTCCAGGTCGAGCTCAACCCGGCGACCGTCTCGCAGTACCGGCTGCTGGGCTACGACAACCGCCGCCTGGAGGACGAGGACTTCGACGACGACACGAAGGACGCCGGCGACGTCGGCGCCGGGCACTCGGTCACGGCGTTCTACGAGCTGGTGCCGGCCGGGCGCGAGGACGGGAGCGGCGACGACCTCGACTACCAGGACCGCAAGACGCGCGGCTCCGACGACTTCCTCACCGTGCACGTGCGCTACAAGGACCCCGGGGCGACCGAGAGCACCGAGGTCGTCGTCCCCGCCGGCGCGGACGCGTACACCCGCTCCCCCGGCGCGGACTTCCGGTTCGCGTCCGCGGTCGCGGAGTTCGGCCTCGTCGCGTCGGGGTCCGCGTACGCCGACGGTGCCGACCCGGGCCGCGCCCGCGACCGGGCCGCGGAGGCGCTCGGGGAGGACCCGTACGGGCTGCGGTCGGAGTTCGTCGGGCTCATCGAGCGGTACGAGCAGGTCGCGGGCTGAGGGCGCGCCGACGCGGTACCTTCGACGTCGTCGACCGGGGCTGCGGTGCGCAGACCCGGGCGGCACGGGACGCTGCGGGGACCCCACCGGGGAACCCGCGCCTCCCGGGCCTCTGGACGTGAGGCGGTTAACTCGTGCCAGCGGGGTTGCTGGACACGGCGCAGTGCAGTGCTGCTACAGCTCGATCTCAGCCTCGCCTCGAATCTCGGCTGCGCCCTGGACCTCGAGGCGTGCGCGAAGGTCGGCGTACACCGCTCCGTGTTCGACGTCGCGCTCGAGCACAAGACACAGCGCGTAGTCGTCGGTCGCCTCTGGGCTGCGCCAGCGGTTCATGCTCTGCACGGCGACGACGAACTGCTCGCCTCCTTCGGGCTTCAGCCGGGTGGATCGCCCGAGCGTTGCGAAGATATGCGCACCGCGGCTGCGGTACATCGGCGACGGCTGCAGCTTGAGCTGAAACTTGCTGAGGGGCGCGGGGCCTTCGGACTGCACGTCATCCGGTGCCTGATCCGGGTCCAGCGACTCAACCGCAGGGGCGGGGGCCTGTCGCTCGGCGAAGTACGCGTCCGCCACTTCGTCGACTGTGACGCCTCGGTACACGTGGACCTGCATGCGCGAGCCCAGGTAGTCGAGACGCGTAGGGCGAGTGTCAGGATCGAACGCCAAGGTCGCGGTGATCCGAAGGGAGCCGCCCGAGGCGAAGAAGCTCGTCGGCACGGGGACGACGTACAGATGCACGTTGTTGACTTGGAGACGCTCCTCGGCGATGAGGACGGCCCGGTGGTCGGTTGAGTGCGCTGCCCGACGCGCGTCTGGACGCCCGTAGCCGCTCAGTCGACGCTCGCGCTCAGCGTTGGCCGCGACCTCCGGCACCAGGTAATGCTCGAGCGGCCGGATCGACGCCAGGACGAGTGCGCGGATCGCTCGGCCGCTCAGCGTCGGGTTTGCTGCCATCGCGGTGGCGGCGACGTGCGCGACAAGCGGCGCCGCGTAGCTGGTGCCGACGTCGTGCGCCAAGAGCTTGGAAGGGTCCGTGCCGTTCGCGCCGATCACACTGGTCCCCGGCGATGTGCGGGGTGATCGATCGGTGTGCGTGTACACCAGGTGGCCGCCGGGCATCACAGCTTCAGGCTTCACCATGTTCGCCGCGCCGGGTCCCCTGCGGGTGACCGGAGACGGTACGTCGGGCCTACCGAAAGGCACCTGGTCAATCTGGGTCCGTGCTGGGCGCACGCCCTGCCCGTCGTCGCCGCCCAAGGCTCCAACCGTCAGGGCCAAGGCGCTCGTCGCAGGATCGAGTAGTCCGGCACCCTCGAACTCGAGGACTCGCTCCGTAAAGTCCCGCCCTTCCAGGTCTCCGTCGTAGCTGTCCAGGCTCATGTTGCCCGCGCTGATCACGACCACAACGCCACGGCGACGGATGAAGTCATCGACCGTAGCCGCGAGCGGCGTCGGACGGGAGGGCGTGTATGGCCTCCTCGAATCGCCGATCGAGAGGTTGATGATCTTCGCGCCCTCGTCGGCGGCTGCCTCCAGCGCCCACATCAGATCGTTCTCCCAGAGCTCCTCCGTGGGAAAAGCCCCATGGTCGTCCAGAACTCTGACGCTTAGGAGCCGACCAGCGGGAGCGATGGGTTCTCTCCAGTGTTCGAGCAGCGTTTCAAGACTGCCATAGAGCGCGAGGCTCGCTACGAACGTGCCGTGTCCGTCGCCATCACGTCCCGGCTCGAGTCCGTTCGCCGCGAGCGCGTCGGCGAATGCAGGGGCAAGCAGTGGGTGCGAGGACCGCACCCCGCTGTCGACGACCGCGATGAGGGGCGCATCGGGCGCAGGCGCGAGCACTGGAGGTAGCCGGTCAGCTCCCCACATCGTGGCCTCGAGCTGGGTGATCAGCGGACGCGGGATCAGGTCGATGCGGCGGACGTCCGGGAGGCCGACCAAGGTGCCGGCGAGCGCCGCGGTCACGTCCACCCGGATCAGGGATAGCCCACTGCGATGCCGAACCGTGCTGTCCAGCACCACTCCGCCGCCGCGCTGGACGGCGTTGATCGTCCGCTCGTGTCGGGACCTCGCCTCGGACTCCTCCTCAGGACACCAGCACTGCAGGTCGAGAGTGACGACGTCCGTGAGACCTGCGGCCTCGATCGCTACGGCGGCAGCGGGGCTGAGAATCTCGTCAGGGCCGAGTGCGCGGATGTGCTCGATGCGGTCGAACAGCGCCTGGTTCGGCGCTGTTCGTTCCGCTGGATCCGTGGCTGAGGTTGCCTCCGTGAGCTCCTCGTCGGTGTTCGGATCGGCTGGCCGCGGGCCGGTCTGGTACTTGTCCAGCCGCTCAACCAGCGCAGAAAGCTCTGGGTCGTTCGAGGAAGTGACCACTACACGGTCGGCGAACCAGTCGAGCACCGTCAGGCCTGCAGCGTTCAAGCTCTTCAGTTCCGGTGGCGTGGCCCCCGAGAAGGTGAGGACCGCGACGTTCTCCGGTTCAACACCGAGCACGTTTGCCCGCTTCGCGTGGATCGCTCGCAGTTGCGTGATGTCCTTGCGGAGCGCCCGAGCGTGCGCAGGTTGGTCCGGGAAGTGCACCTCGCGCGTGCCCCCACCGGGTCGCATGACCCGGGGCCCCGAGACCACCTGCCGATGCAGACGCAGATGAACGTGCTGGCCGTCCGGCACATCGAGCATCCCCTGGGTCACGCAAGTGAACGTACGCCCAGGTGGCCACCACTCAGCGCCAAACGCGCTATGACATCACTGCACCAGCCGGGTGGTTCTCGCCCTCAGCGGCGCGAACAGCCGACTTGCGTGCGTTCAACCGGAGGATCGCCGCCTCGAGGTGCGCGTCTGAGACCTGCGACCGCTCGTCGAGTATCGAGTGACGCAGCGCGTCCATGCAGATGAGCTCCACCTCCGCGGCGGATGACCCCTGAAGGCGCTCCGACCACGCTTCCAGGTCCAGCGTCCCGGCCCAGTCGCTCAGTCGCAGTCGAAGCAAGGTGTGAATCGTGTCCCGTCCCGGGTGGGTCAGTCGGATGACCTCATCGAATCGCCGCCACACGGCCGAATCGAGCATCTGCGGGTGGTTGCTGGTTGCAACCACGAGCGATTCCCCGCGCACGTCCTCCAACACTTGGAGGACAGTAGCGACGACGCGTCTCAACTCGCCGTGGTCTCCCGGGAGCGCCCGTTCGGATGCGAGCGCGTCGAACTCGTCTAGGACCAGGACGCACGGTGTCGTCTCAGCAAACCTTACAACCGACTCGATGTTGCGAGCAGTTTCTCCGAGGTAGGACGACGTGAGCGCCGCGAGATTCGCCGACGCCACCGGAAGGCTCAACTGGGCCGCGATGGCGTGCGCGGCGGCAGTCTTACCAGTACCCGACGGGCCGACGAGAAGTACTCGCTGCCGCGGACGCATCGCGTGAGTCACCAACAGGCTGCGCCGCTCGTTCTCTGCTACGAGGTCTCGGAGCTCCGCCGCTGCGTCTGCGGAGTATGCGAGATCGGCGAACGTCCAGCGCGCCTTCGTCAGGCTGAGGAGCGGTCTCTCGTCTCGCCCCTTGGGCACGGGTCGCATCGATAGCGGCTCACGGGCGCCGGGACGACGCGGATCGCTCAACGCATCTTCAAGCTCCCCCGCGAGTAGCCGGTGCCCCTTCGTTCGCTCCTCGTCGATGATGGACCGGGCTGCTGCCAGGAAGGATGAGTCGCTACCCGCCGCCCACGAGGTGAACAGAGCCCTGAGTAGAGCGCTCCGCGCCACGTCCCCACTCCCCTTCTGGCCGACGAGCGTCGGCATCAACCGTTGCGGTCAGCGTACGGCTATCGAGCTTCGCGTTCGCCCGCCACGGGCTCCTCCGGACCACTTCAGGGTCAGACCAGACCGGCTGAAGCGTCCCACCGTGGTCCGACATCGCGCGCCCCGAGCAAGCAGTAGGTGGTGTGACCTGAGCGCCTTAGATCGCCGATGCGCCGCTTGCGTCGTCGACCGGCTACGCCGCCCCGCATGCGACGCCCGCCTGAGTCGTTCGAACCAACCTGAACGAGTCCGTGCTCAGCACGAAGATCCGGACCGCGATCACGGTCCGCCCTGGAAGATCTCGGCTTCGCACGGCACGACCTGGCCGCGAGTCAGCTGCGGCCCACACCGCGCCCCTCATGTCCGGTCGTGAGCACGCCGACCCTCCAGCCGTCGACCCGCACCTCGGGCGTCTGCGAACCGGCAGATGCGCCCCGCTCAACTTGCGCCGCGTGCAGCGTGGCCCACACCGGCCCGAGCCATGTCCCGATCGCGTCCTGGTGTTTGCTCTCCCTTGTGACCGCGCATTCCGCTCCGGCTCGAGCAGCATCGCCGCGGCCGGCGGCGCGCTGAGCGCGAGAGCAGGCTCTGGTGATGCCAACCGCTGCGCCACCAGGAAGTCACTGCGGGCGTTCCGCCGCGGAACACTCGCGATTGACAGGCGCCACGGCGCCCTTCCCATGGAGCGGCGGCGCATCCAAGAGGCACCGCTGCTTCAGCTTCCGAACTCGCGGCGGCAGCGGGACGGTCGGTGCTGCTGATGTCCCGCGGGTGCCAAGGCGTGGCGGGCGAGGCGTGCAACCGAGCCACGATCGCCCGCGTGGCCGGGCGGCAGCGCATCACCCCGGCCGGCGACTGGAACAGCGACCTCGAGGTCATGGCGTTGCCGCGTCGCTAGCTTTCGAACCGTCACGACCGCAACGCGCGCCTCGTCATGCCGCAGATCCCTTACCCCGATCTCCATGGTCGGTGGTCCTCACCACCGCCGCGGGTCGGACGACGCCGTGGGGAGGCGGTACCTTCGACTTCGTAGGTTTGGGGCGACGTCACGCCGCCCCGGCCGACACGGGAGTTGTCCCGGGGACTCCTCCGATGAATCCCCTCACCTCCTGGGCCTCTAGCTCAACTGGCAGAGCAGCGGACTTTTAATCCGCGGGTTGTGGGTTCGATCCCCACGGGGCCCACCTCAACGGCAACCCAGCGCCGGTCCGAAACCGAGGACCAGCCAGTGAGGTGAGGCTGGCAAGCCAAATCAGCGGGTGTCGACGTCGTGCGAGATGTCAGCATGCGCTGACACCAGACGCGATGTCACCGTATGGAGACACCCGTGCTCCCTGTAACACTCGTGGGCGGGCAAGCGTGGCAGCTGAGCCGCCGAAAGCCGTCTCCCGACCCGGGGGGGCACCATCTGCGGGGTCGTGGGTGAGATCCCCACGGGCCCACCCACGTAGCCTGCCGTGGTGAGCCTCCCGACGACCCCCGGCCCGTCCGACCGGTCGCCGCAGCACGCCCGGCACGCTCGGCGGTCCCGTCGGGGGTCTGCGGTCCTGCTCACCGCGCTGGTCGCCGCGGCGGCGACCGCCGTGCCCCTCGCCTGGGCGACGGAGGGCGACCCGACAGGCCCCGCGCCCGCGGTCACCGAGGCCGCCGACCGCGCCGAAGCGCCGACGTCGGAACCGCCCGCCCCGACTCCCACGTGCACCCCCCAACCCCTGGAGGCCCGCGCCGCCGCGGTGCTCGTCGTCGGGCTGCCCGGCGTGACGCGCGCGGACGACGCGCTCGCGCAGCAGGTCGTCGGGCTCGGCGTCGGCGGTGTGTTCCTGGCGGGCGGGAACGCCCGGAGCGC
Source organism: Cellulomonas sp. PS-H5 (assembly GCF_019265565.1). Taxonomy (NCBI): domain Bacteria; kingdom Bacillati; phylum Actinomycetota; class Actinomycetes; order Micrococcales; family Cellulomonadaceae; genus Cellulomonas; species Cellulomonas sp. PS-H5. The sequence goes on along the minus strand of NZ_JAHVCI010000003.1, from coordinate 129,321 downwards.
CGAGCAGGTGTCGGCGCTCACCACCGGTCTGCGCGCCGCGGCGGGCCGGCCGCTGCTGGTGTCCACCGACGAGGAGTCCGGCCGCGTGGCGCACATGCGCCAGGTCGTCGGCGCAGGTCCGTCGCCGCGGCGCATGGCCCGGGAGGAGTCGCCCGACGAGGTCCGCGCCCGGGCGGCGAAGACCGGCCGGGTGTTGGCCGGCGTCGGCGTGGACCTGGACCTCGCGCCGGTGCTCGACCTGGACGACGGCCCAGCGACGGGCGTGATCGGCGACCGGTCCTTCAGCGCCGACCCCCAGGCGGCGGCCACCTACGGGCTCGCCTACGCGAACGGGCTCGACGACGCGGGCGTGACATCGGCGGTCAAGCACTTCCCGGGGCACGGGCGGTCGGCGGTCGACTCGCACCGCGAGTCGTCGCTGGTCGAGGCGGGCCTCGACGAGCTCGCGACGACCGACCTGGCGCCGTTCCAGGCGGCCGTCGACGCCGGAGCGCCCGTCGTCATGCTCAACCACCTGCAGTACGCGGCGCTCGACCCGGATCTGCCCGCATCGCTCAGCCCGCGCGCCTACGCCCTGCTGCGCGACATGGGCTTCGAAGGGGTCGCGATGACGGACTCGGTCGGGATGGGCGCCGTCAACCTCCGCTGGGACTTCCCCGACGCCGCCGTGCAGGCGGTGTCCGCCGGAGCCGACGCGGTCCTCGCGACCGACGGCAACCACGCCACCCGGATGCGCGACGGCCTCGTGGCCGCGGTCCGCTCCGGGCAGCTGCCCGAGGCCCGGCTTTCGGAGGCTGCGGCGCGCGTCACCGCGCTGGCGGGCGGCGACCCCGTGGCGATGTCGTGCCTCGACGTGGAGCTGCCGCGGCTGGCCGCGGGCGCCGGAGCCGGCGCGATCGCCGGGGCGGAGACGGCCAGCCCGGCGTCGTGACGCCGGGCTGCCGAAGCCGGCACGCGTGCCGTGGCGCCGCGCTCAGCGCGGCGGCGCGGCGGCCGCCCACTCCTCGCGCAGCAGCGCGTACGCGTACGAGTCGAGCCACCGCCCGTCCCGGTGCAGCGAGTCCGCCCGGTACACCCCCTCGCGCCGCATCCCGACCCGCTCCATGAGCCGCCAGGACGGCGCGTTGTCCGCGAAGCACAGCGCGGTGAGCCGCCGCAGGCGGAGGTCGGTGAAGCAGACGTCGAGCAGCCGGCGGACCGCCTCGGTCGCGAGGCCCCGGCCCTGCGCGGCGGGGTCGAACGCCCAGCCGACCTCCGCCTGGGTGCCCTTCGCCTGCTCGGCGACCTCCGTCTGACCCCAGCCGTCCTCGATGCGGACCATGAGGTCGCCGACCACGGCGCCGTCCCGCTCGACGACGAGGGTCGGGCCGAGGCGATCGGGCTCGACGAACCGCGCCGCGAACGCCTGCTCGTCGTCCGGCAGCGCGGTCATCCACCGGGCGACCTCGGGGAGCCGGCGGTAGGCCCAGACCGCCGACGCGTCCTCCGCCGTCGCGGGGCGGAGCAGGAGGTGCTCGGTGGTGATCGGCCAGGGGGCGTCCAGGTACGGGGCGGTCACACGGGCAGGCTAGCCGCGCCCGACAGCCTGTGGACCCCCGCGGACAGGTTGTGCCGGACGACCGCCGCCGGGCCCCCCGGTCGGCTTACCTGTTCTCGGCCCCGGGACGGACCGGGCGCGCCGAGCCAGGAGGACTCCCATGTTCAGCCGCACCCGCCGCGCCTGGCGGCGCTTCGCCGAGGCACGTCCCGCCGTCGCGGAGTTCGCCCTGTTCACCGGCATCAGCATGGCCATGACGGTCCTGCAGCTCGCGCTCATGCCCGTGCTCAAGTGGGTGTTCGGCCTGACCCCCCTGGTCGACACCGCGTTCCAGGTGCTCGGGGTCAACACCAACGCCGACGGCAGCACCTTCTTCATCTTCGACTACGCCGCGGGTGCGCTGCCCGAGGGCGGCGGCGGGCTCGCCTACTTCCTGGCCGTGCAGATCACGCTGGCGATCGCGCAGATCATCAACTTCTTCCTGCAGCGCAACGTGACGTTCAAGTCGGACACCAACGTCTGGCGGGCGGCCGCCTGGTACGCGTTCGCGTACGTCGTCATCACCTTCGCCGCCGCGTGGCTGCAGGGCTTCTACAAGGCGCCGATCTACCGCTGGATGATCGACCGCTGGGGCAGCACCGGCGAGGCGGGCGCCGACGTCGTCACCATGATCATCAACGCGCTGATCTCGTTCGTGGTGTTCTTCCCGATCCTCAAGATCATCTTCCGCAAGGTCCCGGCGGACCCGGCGGCGCCCGCGACCGCCCCGGCGCGGGCGGGCGCGGGAGCGCGCTGACCGCTCACCCGCCTCGGAGCCGGTCCACCATCAGGTCGGCCTCGTCCAGCACCTCGCCGGCCGCCCAGGTCATGTCGCGGCGGGACTCGGTGATCGGACGCAGCACGTCCTCCTCGACCAGCCTCTCGACGGCCGCGTAGGCCCGGGCGGACGAGACCCCGGTCAGGCGCATCACGTCGGACGCGTCCACCACCGGACGGCTGACGAGCAGCGGCAGCAGGGTGGCGACCGCCGACCCGGCGCGCGGGCGTACGCGAGCCTGCCACTCGCCGGGGAGCGCCAGGAGCCGCTGCGCGGACACCTCGGCTGCCGCGACCGCCCGCGACGCCGCGTCGGCCAGGTACGCGGCGAACGGCTCGACGTCGCCGTCGCGGTAGCCGTTCACCAGCGCGAAGTAGTGCTCGCGGTCGGCGACGATGGCGGAGGCCACCGGGACGGCCATCTCCCGTGTCGCGCCGCGGAACCGCCACACCGCGTTGATGAGGGAGCGGCCGAGACGCCCGTTGCCGTCGGTGAACGGGTGGATCGACTCGAACTGCGCGTGCACGACCGCCGCCTGCACGACCGGGTCGAGGTCGGTCCGGCTGGCGAACCGGATGAGGTCGTCCATCAGCTCCGGGACACGAGCGGGTGCGGGCGGCACGTGCACCGCGCCTCGCGGCGAGCGGTTCGAACCGCCGATCCAGTTCTGCACCGTCCGGAGCCGGCCCGCGTCCCACTTCTCGTGCGGGTCGTCCGCCATGAGCGGCCGGTGCGCGGCCAGCACGTCGTCCAGCACGATCCCGCCGCCTGCGCGTTCCACGAGGAGCGCGAGCCCGTCGATGGCCCCCTTCACGGTCCGCGCGGTGCGCGGTGCACGGATGCCGTACTGCGCGCGCGCCAGCTGGTCGACCGTCGTGAGCTCCTCCTCGATCTGCGAGGAGGCGATGGCCTCCGTGCGGAGCAGGAACGGCTCCAGCGCCGCGACCTGGTCCGCGTGGGCGCGCTCGAGGACCCCGATCGCGACCTGGGCGCGGCGCGCGGCCTCCAGGAGCGTGCGCGACGGCCGGAGGTCGACATCGGCGATCAGCGGGGGGATCGATGCCCGGTACTCGTCGATCTCCGTCCGCCGCGAGGACCGCGACGTCCACGGCAGGACCTCGGACCCGTGCGGCGGCACGCGGGCGCCGGCCGGGTCGTTCGACGCGGCCGGCGGCGCGTGCTGCGCACCCTGGGTCATCGGGCTCCTGAGCGAGAAGAGAGGCGGCACTATTCTCGCTTATCGCGGTAAGCGAGAACAAGCGCCGCGCTGTTCTCGGTTGTCGCGCCGCCCGTCGTCACACCGCCGTCAGCCGCAGCACCGCCGCCTGCTGCGGCGTGAGCAGCGGCCACGCCAGCCCCGTCTCCGCGAGCGCCCGGCCGGGCAGCACGACGGATCCGCCCCCGACGACCGCGTCCCACCACGCCGGCGCCCCGGCGTCGAGCACCCGCGGCAGGCCCGCCCCGAGGTCCAGGACCTCGACCCGGTAGGACCACTCGGGGTCCAGCCCCGGCACGCGCGCCGGTGCGGGCCGGGACACCCCGGGCGCCGACAGCGCCACCAGCGCCACGACGGCCGCCGACCGGTCCTCCGCGACGACGCCGTGCACCGCGAGCGCCGGGTCCGCGACGTCCGCCCGCACGACGGTCCCCGCGTGCAGCAGCCCGCGCAGGTCCCGGTAGGCGGCGGCCCAGGTCGCGACCGCGGCACGCTCGTCGTCGGACGCCCGGGTCAGGTCCCACTCGATCCCGGCGTGGCCGAACAGCGCCGTCGCGAACCGGAAGCCCAGGTCGCTCGACCGCCCGGTGGTATGCGCGCGGGCGTCGCCGAGGTGCGCGCCCAGGTGCTCCGGCGGGACCAGCACCGACGTCCAGCGGTGGATCTCCTGGCGGTCGAGCGGGTCGTTGGTGTCCGACGGCCAGAACCGGTCGACGCGGTCCAGGATCCCGAGGTCGACGCGGCCTCCGCCGGACGCGCAGGACTCGATCTCGACCCCCGGGAACTCCGACCGCAGCGCGTCGAGCAGCCGGTACAGCGCCGCGGTCTGCCGGTGCGCGGAGCCGCCGAGCAGGTCGCGGTTGTGGTCCCACTTCAGGTACGCGATCGGGTACTCGCGCAGCAGCGCCGCCAGGGCGTCGTGCACGTGCGCCCAGGCGCCCGGCTGGGCGAGGTCGAGCACGCGCTGGTGCCGCCACTCCGGCGTCGACGGCCGGCCGAGCACCCACTCGGGGTGCGCCCGGGCCAGGTCGGAGTCGGCGCTGACCATCTCGGGCTCGACCCACAGGCCGAGCTCCATCCCGGCGTCGCGGACGAGCGTCGCGAGCGGGTGCAGGCCCTCGGGCCAGACGGTGGCGTCGACCGTCCAGTCGCCGAGCGAGGTGCGGTCGTCGCGTCGGCCGTGGAACCAGCCGTCGTCGAGCACGAACCGCTCGACCCCGGCCGCGGCGGCCGCGTCGACCAGGCGCGCGAGGGTCGGCAGGTCGTGGTCGAAGTAGACGGCCTCCCAGGTGTTGAGCACGAGCGGGCGGGGGCGCAGCGGGCCGCGACGGCGGCGGTGCCGGCGGTGCAGCCGGTCGCTCGCGCCGTCGATCCCCGCGTCGGACCAGGTGGCGACGAGCCACGGCGTGGCGAGCACCTCGCCGGGCTCCAGCACGACCTCGCCCGGGTCGAGCCGCTCGCCGCCGCCGACGGCCGACGGCCCGAGCGGGTTGCGCTCGGCCCAGAGCCGGCGGTCGCCGCTCCAGGCGACGTGCGCGGTCCACACCTCGCCGGACCGGAAGCCGAACCCGGGCGTCCCGGCGGCGAGCAGGTACGCGTCGTCGTGCCCGGGCCGGCCGTGCCGCGCCTCGCGCAGCCACACCCCGTGCCCCGGCGTCAGCCGCTGCGGCCGGCGCTCGTGCGACCACAGGCCGGTGTGGTCGGCGACCTCGCGCGCGCGGTCGGGGACCGGCAGGACGACGTCGAGGGTGCCCACGTTCAGCGGGGTGCCGTCGACGTTCCGCAGCTCGTGCCGGACCGCGAGCACGCCCTCGGGCGACAGCCGCAGCTCGGTGCGCACCTCGAGGCCGGCCTCGGCGTCGCCGACGTCCACCCGCAGCACGTCGTCCCAGTCGACGGTCAGGCGCTCGACGGAGAGCAGCCTGGGGTCGACGTCGAGCCTGCCCGACCGGTGCACGGCGAGCGCCTGCTGGCCCGACCAGCCCTGGGACAGGGTCGGCAGCAGCGAGAGCCGCAGCGGGTCGTCGACCGAGCTCGGCGGCACGGGCGGCACGAGCGCGTCGGCCAGCGCCGCGAGGGCGTCGTCGTCGAGGTGCCCGAGGTCGGCACCCCAGTGCAGCACGGCCGGCACCGAGGTGCCGCGGGCGTCGACCAGGAGGCTGACGCCCCCGGCGCGCAGATGGTGGATCATCGGTTCCCTGCTTCGTCGAGGGGACGGCGTTCGCCTCCGTACTCTGCCAGGTCAGGCGCGCCGTCCCGCGACGACGCCCGCCCCGACCAGCAGGAGCCCCGCGGCCAGCGATCCCAGCCCGCCGAGGGCCATGTCCCCGATCGTGTCCCGGTACCCCACGTGGATCGAGGCGTCGATGTAGGTGTTCCCGAGGTACTCGCCCACCTCCCACAGCACGCTGAGCCCGAGCCCGAGCGCGGTCGTCACGCCGACCGAGCCCACATGCGTACGCCGGGCCGCCGGCAGGACCGGGTCGACCACGGCGCCCGTGGCGCGCGCGACCACCAGGTGCGCGACGGCGGCGATCAGCCCGGTGACGACCAGGTGCATGACGACGTCGAGCCACGAGATCCGCTGGTAGAGGTCGAGCGCCCCCGCCCAGCCGGCCGCGAGCAGCCCGACCCCGTACGCGGCGTCGAGCCGCGGGTCGGCCCCCACGGCAGGCGGCACCACGAGCCCGGCCAGGACCAGCAGCAGCAGCGCCGCCCCCACCGGCCCGTCCACCACCGCCGCGGCGACCACGCTCACGACCCCGAGCACCCGCACGACGCCGCCGGGCCCGCGCAGCAGCAGCGCCACGGCCGTGCGCCGCTGCGTCACGCGGTCGCGTCTGCCGCCGTGCCCTCGCGGCCCTCCGGCTCCGCCGGGCCCGACGCCGACGTGGGCGGGGAGCCGAGCCGGGACGCCATGTGCCCGCCGAGGTAGCCGCTGGCACCGAGCACGCCGCCGGCACCGAGCGCGACCGCGACGCCGAGCCCCCGGTGCCCGCGCCGGCGCAGCAGCCAGGAGGTGCCGTAGAGGCCGAGCGCGACGTTGTTGAGGAAGCCGTGCACCGTGCCGACGCGGAGGGTCTTCCGGTCGGAGACGGCCCAGTCCGCGAGGCCGGTGACCGCGGCCGGCACGGCGGACAGGATGCCGAGCCCGAGCAGCCGGTCGGCGGCGCGGCGGCGACCGTCCCCACCGCCCGGGGTCAGGTCGAGGACGGTCGCGCTCACCCAGAAGCCGATCGGCGCGTCCGTGAGCAGCGGGTGCGCGGCGTGGCCGAGCGGCCGGCCGTGCAGCAGCGACGCCAGCCGCGGGCTGGTGCGCAGCGCCTTCAGGACGACGGGCTGCACCCGGTCGACCGCCTCGTCCAGGGCGGTGGCGCGCTCCAGGCGGCGGGTCGCGGTCAGCAGGGGGCTCTCGTCGGCGTGCACGGTGTCTCCTCGTCGGCCGGGGCGGGGGGCGTCCAGGGGTCGAGCATCGCCCCGCCGGGTCGCGAGCGCACGGCGGGAGCGCCTCGGGTGCGGTCCGACCAGCCCCGACGCATGCTGGACGCCGCGTCCGGCATCGGCGCGGCCCGCACCTCCCCGGCCTGCGTCGTCCCGGCGTGCGGACCGGGCCGCACCGCACCGGAGGTTCCTCGTGACCGTGTCGACCACCGCCCGGACCACACGGGTTGCCGACGCCGCCGGTGCGGTCCTCCGCGCGCTCGTCGGGGCGGTCGACCGCCTCCGGCCCTCCCCCCGGCCGCTGCACCCGCGCGGCGTCGTCCGGCACGGGACGCTGCTCGTCGACGACGACGGCGCCCCGGGCGCCCTGGAGCTCGGCGCGCCGCTGGTCGTCCCGGCCGTCGCCCGGGTGTCGCGGGCCGCCGGCCTGCCCGCCCCGCTCCCCGACGTGTTCGGCGTGGCGGTGCGGTGGGAGGCGGACGGGCGGACCCACGACCTCCTGCTGTCCGGGACGGGGCTCGGCCGGCTGACCCGGTTCGTCCTGGTGCCGCGCCGGCGACCGCTCGGCGGCCCGCACGGGACCCTGATGCCGTTCCTCGACAGTGAGGGGCGGGCGCTGGTCGTGGCCGCGGTGCCGACGCCCGGCGCGCCGCGGGACGGCGGCGTCGACCTGGTGCTCCTGTCCGCGCGACCCGGTGGTCGCTGGCACCGCCTGGGCCGGCTGGTGTGCCCCGCGCGACCCGGGGACGGGGACGACCCGCACCTGCGGTTCGACCCGGTGCGGCACGTCCCCGGCGCCCTGCGGGTCCCGGGCTGGGCCGCGCGCCTGCGGCTGCCGTCCTACCGGCGGGCCCGCGCGGGCTGAGCCGGCCCTGGCGACAGGCATTGTGCACCGATCGGTTCAGCGTTATGGTGAACCGCATGGTTCAGCAACAGCGCCTGGACGAGGTGTTCGCCGCCCTGTCCGACGCGACCCGGCGCGACGTCCTCGTGCGCCTCGGCGACGGCCCGGCCACCATCGGGCAGCTCGCCGAGCCGTACGGCATCACCCTCACCGGCATGACGAAGCACGTGCGGGTACTCGAGGACGCGGGCCTGGTCGTCACCGAGAAGGTCGGGCGCGCCCGGCAGTGCCGCCTCGGCGCCGAGCGCCTGGACGACGCGATGTCCTGGATCGGGTTCTACCAGCGGCTCTGGGAGCGCCGGCTGGACGGGCTCGAGGCCTTCTTCACCCTGCAGCGCGGGCGCGCCGACGAGGCGGCCCGCCGGACGCGACCGGAAGGACCCACGCCATGACCACCGACGCCACCGACCTCGAGCTCCGCGCCCAGCGCGTCCTGCCCGCCACCCCGGACGAGGTCTTCGACGCCTACACCGACGCCGAGAAGCAGCGCACCTGGTTCGCGATCCTGGACACGGAGCCGGGCATCGTCGAGATCGAGGTCGACCTGCGGGTCGGCGGGAAGCAGACCGCGGTCTGGGGCCCGAGCCGCGACGAGCTGTTCCGCGAGACCCAGACGTTCCTGGAGATCGACCGCCCGCACCGGCTGGTCACCGACTCGGTCGGGAGCAGCCCGGACGGCGCCACGATGGCGACCCGCGTGGTCGTCACGTTCGAGGCGGTCGACGGCGGCACGCTGATGAGCGTCGTGCAGAGCGGCTTCCCGACGCCCGAGATCCGGGACTTCTTCGCCGAGCACGCCTGGGAGGGCGCGTTCGACCGGATCGGCGCGTACCTGGCCCGGGCCTGAGCCTCCGGGCCGGCCGCGACGACGGCGCCCGCCCCGGAGGTCGACCTCAGGGGCGGGCGTCGCCCGCGCCGTACCGCAGCCCGTCGACGACCAGGTCGAGCAGCCCGCGCACGCGCTCGGCCCACCGGTCGGAGTCGGGCACGTTCCACACGCCGCCCATCGCGAGCATGACCTGCTCGCCGTCCACGTCCGGGCGGACCGAGCCGTCCGCCCGGCCGGCCGCGAGCAGCTCGTCGATGGCGGCGATGATCCCGGCCTTGGTGTCGGCGAACAGCGACGAGTCCGAGCCCACCGCCGTGCGCAGCGCCGCGCCCATCCCCCGCTTCGTGGCGGCGTACCGGACGAACCGGCCCATCCAGTCGCGCAGCGCCTCCACCGCGGGCCGGTCGTCGTCGAGCAGCGCGGGCGCGGCGTCGCACAGGGCGCTGACCTCCTGGCGGTAGGCCGCCTCGACCAGCGCGCTGCGCTCCGGGAAGTGCCGGTACAGCGTGCCGATCCCCACACCCGCCTGCTGGGCGATCGACTCCAGCGGGGCGTCGCCGTCCTCGGCCAGCGCGGTCGCGGCGCACTCCAGCAGCCGGGCGCGGTTGCGCGCGGCGTCCGCCCGCAGGGGACGCGGGGCGGGGCGCTCGGCGGGGGCGGACGGGGTGGTCACGGGACTGCTCCTCGGGATTGCTCTTGCGATGCGGAGGATCCTCCGGTTAGAGTCGAACGCGAAACGGAGGTTCCTCCGTTCCAGGGTACGCCGCCTCCGACGCCCGGTCACCTCCCCGCCCCGCGGGGAGCCGGGCACCGTCGACGCCGGCCCGCGAACCCGCACCACGACCATCCCAGGAGGCCCCCATGGCCAGCACCTTCCACGGCGTGACGTTCGACGCCTACGACGCCCAGGCCGTCGCCCGCTTCTGGGGCGCCGCGCTCGGCCGGGACGTCGCCCCCGGCGCCAGCCCCGAGCACGCCGAGCTGCTCGACCACACCGGCGCGCCGCGCCTGGTCTTCGACCGCGTGCCGTCCGGCGGCGTGGTGCGCAACGCGCTGCACCTCGACCTGGTCACGTCCGACCTCGAGTCCGAGTCCGAGCGGCTCGTCCGCCTCGGCGCGCGCCGGGTCGGCGCCGTCGGCGGCACCGCCCGGTGGGTCAACCTCACGGACCCCGAGGGCAACGCCTTCGCCCTGCTCCCCGCCGCCTGAGCCCGGCCGCCGCGCCCGCCACCCGTCCGGGTGACGGGCGCGGTCTCGACGGGCGTCTTTGTCGCATTCGCCCTAGTTTTCGGCGTGCCGCCCCGATGGCGGCCGGATCTGCGCACCACCCGTGCCGAGAACGAGACAGGGGACATGCCATGACGCACCCGTACGGTCAGGACCCGCACCAGCCCGCCGCCTCGACGCCGCCCGCCGCACCGCCCGCAGGCGCCGCCGGCTACGGCGCTCCCGCCCCGGTCGGCGCGAGCACCGGCACCCCGGTGCTGTCGATCATCACGTTCGTCCTGTCGGCGATCGCGATCCTGTTCCTGCCGATCGTGTTCGGGCTCGCCGGCATCGTCACCGGCATCGTGGCCGTCGTCCGCAAGGAGCGCCTCGGCAAGATCGCGCTGATCGTCGCGATCGTCGCCACGATCATCGGCTTCGCGCTCGGGGCCCTCGTCGTGAGCCAGATGTCCTGACGACCGCGCGCCGGGCGCGGCGCGGACCGCTCACCAGCAGGCCCGCACGCGTTCCGGATGCGGACCGCGACCACCCGTGTCACGGTTCTCTCCGTCCGAACGAGTTGTTGGAGGTGCCAGATGGGATTCTTCGCTTTCCTGCTGCTGGGTCTGATCGCGGGGGCAATCGCGAAGGCGATCCTGCCGGGGCGTCAGGCCGGTGGCTGGTTCGTGACGCTGCTGCTCGGTGTGATCGGGGCCCTGCTGGGCGGCTGGCTGGGCAGCGTGCTGTTCAACCGTCCGCTCGAGGACTTCTTCTCGATCCAGACGTGGCTGCTCGCCATCGGCGGCTCGATCATCGTGCTGCTGATCTACGGCGCGCTCACCGGCCGCAAGGGCGCTCGCGCCTGACGCACGGCCGGCCGTGACCCGGTCCGGCGACGGTGGGAGACCGTCGCCGGACCGTCTGCCGGACACCGGCCCCGGACGGTGGGAGACCGCCCGGGGCGCCCGGCACGACGAGGGCCCGCACATCCGCACCAAGCGGCTGCGCGGGCCCTCGCTGTGTGCCCGGGGGGAGATCAGCCCTGGGGCGCCAGGGTGAAGCCCGGGGCGCCGGTCGCCGACGGGTCGGCGTCGAGCGTGAGGTCCGCGAGCGCGGTCGACGTCTCCGGGGAGACGAACACGGTCGCACCGTCGGAGTCGATGACGTCGTCGCCCGGCACGGCCTCCGGGACGAGCGCGAGCTCGAACGAGCCGAGCTGCTGCTGGGACTCGGCGATGCGCAGACCGCCCGAGTCGGGGAGCCCCGCGCGGGTGGTGAGGTCGCGGACGGCGGTGCTGGCGTTCTCGGTCAGGGTGAGCACGGGTGCTCCTCTCGTGGCCGGTGGCGGTCGTGACGCCGGGGCGCCGCGACCATCGGACCCTTCCACCGTCGGCGGGTCGTCGCCGGGACGCAACCGCACGTCCGCTGGGCAAGACCGCGCGCGTCCGCTGCGCGGAGCCCGCTGGACACCCGCGCCGCGATCCCGCACCCTCCTCCCCTGCACCCTCCGCACGCCCCGCAACCCCGCTCGCCGAAATGGCAACTCTCGGCTGCGCGGACGCGGGTCCACACAGCCGAGAGTTGCCATCTCGGCGGGGCGGGGGGCGCGCGGGGGGGTCAGCGGGTGGGGCGGTCGCGGGGGTCGATGGGGGCGCTGCGGACCGAGCGGCGCGTCGGCGGCGCGGGGGTGTCGTCGGACGGGGCGTCCGGGGTGGCCCCGGGGGTGACCGGGGCGTCCGGGGTGACCGGGGGGTCCGCCGGCGCAGCCGGGGACGCGGGGACCGCGGGCTGGACCTGGGTCTCGCCGGTCTGGCCGGTCGGCGTCCGGTCCGCGCCGTAGGCGGGCAGGATCATCGTCCCGGACTCCTCACCCGGTACCGGCGACGCGGACCCGCCGGGTCGCTCCGCCGCGGACGTGGGAGTCGTCGCGGTGGGGGTCCCGGGCGGGGCGGTCTCGGGTCCCGGCGCCGGCGCGACGACGCCGGAGGATCCGGTCGTCCCCGCGGCCGACGCCTCGACGTCCGAGCCGGCCGCCGCCCCGGACGGCGCCCCCGCCGGCGCGGCGACCGTCGTCCCGGTCCCCGTCCCGGCCCCGCTCCCGGGCGCCGGCGCCACCGGCACCGCGTCCGGCGTCCCGGCGCCGCCCGCGGCGGCCACGGCCTGCGGCACCGCGTCCGTCCCGGGCGCCGGCACGACGTCGACCTTGCGTCCGCCCGAGGACCGCCCCGCGGTGACCTCGGCCTCCTGCCGGGCCTCCGCGGCGTGCTCCTCGCGCTCGGCGATCACGTCCTCGCCCGGGCCGGCGAACGACCCCGCGCGCTGCATCGCCTCGACGCTGCCGGTGAACAGCCGGGCGTCGAGCTGCCCGGTCTCGGTCGCCGGCTCGACGATCGCGTGCGCGCCGGTGCGCGGCCGCCGGGACTGCGCGGGTGCCGGCTCGACGACCGGCAGCGGCGCGCCCTTCGTCGTCTCGATGCGGGTGCGGGGCAGCCCCTGGGGGGCGTTCCGCTGCAGGTAGGACACCAGGCCCTCGCGCAGGTAGCAGCGCAGGTCGAACAGGGTCGGGGCGTCGACGGCGCTCGCCAGGGCGCGCAGCCGGACGACGCCGTTCACCGCGTCCGTGACCTGGAGGATGCCGACCCGGTGGTCCCACAGGTCGGTGTCGGCGAGCAGGCGGTTGAGCTCGGCGCGCAGCTCGTCGACCGGCACCTGCCAGTCGACGTCGATCTCGACGGTGCCCAGCAGCTCGGCGGCGCGCCGGGTCCAGTTCTCGAAGGGCGTCTGCGTGAAGTAGGTCGACGGCAGGATGAGCCGGCGGTCGTCCCAGATGTGCACGACCACGTAGGTGAGGGTGATCTCCTCGATCCGGCCCCACTGCTGCTCGACGATGACGACGTCGTCGACCCGGATGCCGTCCGTGAACGCGATCTGCAGCCCGGCGAACACGTTCGCCAGGGAGCTCTGCGCCGCGAGACCGGCGACGACGGACAGCAGACCGGCGGACGCCAGCAGGCTCGCACCGAACGCCGAGACGCCCGGGAAGGTCAGCAGCACCGCGGCGACGCCGACGACGACCAGCACCGCGACCGTGATGCGGCGGAGCAGCTGGACCTGCGTGCGCACCCGGCGGGCGTGCCGGTTGTCCTTCACGTCGACCCGGTAGCGCTGCAGCGCGAGGTCCTCGACGACGAACGCCAGCGTGCCGACGAGCCACGTCGCCGCGGCGATCAGCGCGATGAGCAGCACGTGCCCGATCGCCCGCATCCACGAGGTCTCCCAGTCGGCGTCGGGCACGGAGATCGCGAGCGCCACCCAGACCGCGATGACGATGAGCACCGCCCGCAGCGGGCGCTTGGACCGGCGGGCCAGGTCGGCGGCGAGGGCGGACCGCTTCGCGACGGTGCGGACGAGGGCGCCGATGAGCACCGCGACCAGGAGGGCGACGACCACGGCGCCGGCCACCCAGAGCACGGGCACGAGCACGTCGCGGGCGGTGTCGACGGCCTCCTCGGTCGTCGCGGCGGGCACGGAGAGCGGTGTTGCTGCACGGATCACGCGAGCCATCGAACACGCCCGGCCGCGCGGTCACCACCCGTGGCCGGGCGCTCCGCCGAGCCTGCGCACGACCTGCACACCGCGCGGCGCCGCCCGGGCCGCCGCCCGCTCCGGTCGCACCGCGCGTCGCCGCACGTCAGCATGGGTCGGGACGACCCCGAGCCCAGGAGGACGCCCGTGCCGACCAGCCGCAACCCCCGCGTGTGCGTGCTCGCCCCGACGCCGATCCTCACGGTCACGCTGGAGACCGGCTCCGACGACGAGACCCCGGAGCTGCACGTGCACTCCGGCGGCCAGGGGCTGTGGGTGGCGCGGATGGCGTACTCGCTCGGCGCCGAGGTCGTGGTGTGCGGGCCGTTCGGCGGCGAGACCGGCACCGTGCTCGGGCACCTCGCGGAGACCGAGAACCTGCGGGTGCGGCGGGTGTCCTACGCGGGCGGCAACGGCGCCTACCTGCACGACCGGCGGGGCGGGGAGCGCACCGAGCTCGCGTTCATGCCGCCGGCGCGGCTGGACCGGCACGAGATCGACGACCTGTACGGCACGATCCTCGTCGAGGCCCTGGACGCGGACGTCTGCGTGATCACGGGCGCGTACCCGTCGCCGCTGCTGCCGGCGTCGTTCTTCGGCCGGCTGATCGGCGACCTGCGGGCCGCGGGCGTGAAGACCGTCGCGGACCTGTCGGGCAAGGCCGCGGTCGAGGCCGCGAGGGCCGGCGTCGACGTGCTGAAGATGTCGCACGAGGAGCTGCTCGAGGCCGGGCTCGCGGAGGACGGCTCGGTGGACTCGCTGCGCGAGGGCGCCCGCCGGCTGCTGCGCCCGGAGCCGGGGCTGCCGGAGGGCCACGGGGACGAGTTCCCCGACGACCCGATCGACGTGGACGCCGAGGCGCCCGGCCAGGTCGGGGCGATGGTGGTGTCCCGCGCCGCCGACCCGGCGCTGCTGGTGACGGCGTCGGGCGTCTCGGAGGTCGTGGCGCCGTCGGTGACGACGGTCGACCACCGCGGCGCGGGCGACTCCATGACCGCCGGGATGGCGGTCGGCGTCGGGCGCGGGCTCCGGCTGACGGAGGCGGCGCGGCTCGGCGCGGCCGCGGGCGCCCTGAACGTCACGCGACGCGGGCTGGGCACCGGCCACCGCGAGCAGATCGAGCGGTTCGCCGAGCAGATCGTGGTGCGGGAGGTCGGCTGACCGCCGGCACGGACGACCGACGACCCCCGGTGCGGCCGGGGACGAGGAGGAACGACCATGCGCGTCCTGGTGACGAACGACGACGGGATCGAGTCCGGGGGGCTGGCCGTCCTGGCCCGTGCGGCGCTGGCCGCCGGCGCGGACGAGGTGGTGGTCGCGGCGCCCGCGCGGGACTCGTCCGGCGCGAGCGCGTCGCTGCTCGGCGCCGAGCACGACGGCCGGCTGGTGGTCGACCGCAAGGACGCCCCCGGCCTGCCCGGCGGCGTCGACTCGTTCGCCGTCCGGGCGGCCCCGGCGCTGATCGCGTTCGTCGCGGCGCACGGCGGGTTCGGCCCGAAGCCGGACCTGCTGCTGTCCGGCGTCAACCGCGGCGCCAACACCGGGCACGCCGTGCTGCACTCCGGCACGGTCGGCGCCGCGCTGTCGGCGGCCACGCACGGCATCCGCGGGTTGGCGGTGTCGCTCGGCGACGCCCGGCCGCAGCACTGGGCCACCGCCGAGGCGTACACCACGCACGTGCTCCGCTGGATGCTCGACCAGCCGCAGCAGCGCGACCGGGTGGTGAACCTCAACGTCCCCGACCGCCCGCTCGCCGAGGTGCGCGGGCTGCGCCGGGCGCCGCTCGCCGCGTTCGGCGCGGTGCAGGCGCGGGTGCACGAGGTCGAGCACGGGAACCTCATGCTCACGTACTCCGAGCTGGCCGCGTCGCAGGAGTCGGAGACCGACGCGGGCCTGCTGCTGCGCGGCTGGGCGACGGTGACGCTGCTGCACGCGCCGGCGTTCGAGGCGGACGCGCCCCTCCCGGAGCTGCACGCCCCGCTGGGGCCCGGGGACTGACCCGCGGGCTCAGGTCGTGAGCGCGATCGCGATCAGCAGCATCGTCACGAGGAAGCCGACGACGAGGTTGAGCCACAGGAACGTCCGCCACCCGGCGTTGGCCCGCTCGCAGTCCTCGTCGCGCACGGACCAGAAGCGCGCGGTGCTCGCGGCGTAGACCAGCGGCAGCACGGCGGCGAGCCACCCCGGCCATGGCAGCACCAGCAGCACGGCGGCGGCCAGCACGTACGCACCCGTCGCGAGCACGACGGTCGCGTGCGCGCCGAGCACCGTCGCGACCGAGCCGATCCCGCCCTCGCGGTCGGCCCGCACGTCCTGCACCGCGCCGAACGCGTGCGACGCCATCCCCCACAGCACGAACGCCACGAGCACCGGCCACACCGACCGGGACCCGAGGTCGGCCCCGACGAGCACCAGCGCGTAGAGCAGCGGACCGACGAAGTGCATCGCGGAGGTCGCCGAGTCGAGGACCGGGCGCTCCTTGAACCGCAGCACCGGCGCCGAGTACGCGACGACGAGGAACACCACCAGCAGCAGCGTCAGCCCGGCCGCGAGCGACCCGACCGCGAGCAGGTAGACCAGGAAGGGCAGCACCGACAGCGCGCTCGCCCACAGGATCCGCCGGTGCACGACCCGCGCCACGGCCGGGTCGGCGAGCGCCCCCTCGATGCCGCCCTTGCGCGGGTTCTGCAGGTCGGAGGCGTAGTCGAACACGTCGTTCACGCCGTACATGAGCAGGTTGTACGGGATCAGGAAGAACAGCGTCCCGATGACGAACGTGAGGTCGACCCTGCCCTCGGTCGCCAGCAGGTAGCCGGCGGCGAACGGGTAGGCGGTGTTGATCCACGAGAACGGCCGCGAGGCCGCGAGCACCTGCCTCACGCGACGTCCCCCGGGGTCCCGGCGCCGGGCGCCGCCGACGCGCGCGCCGCGGACCGGCGCTCCAGCACGGTCCACAGCACCGGCATCGCCAGCGCGGCGACGACGGCGTAGAAGAAGTCCTCCAGCGGAGCCCCCCACAGGTAGACGCCGAGGATCTTGTCGGCGTCGAAGACGTACAGGTCGGCCGCGATCATCAGGGTGTCGAACACCATGGTGAGGACGCACAGCACGAGCGCGGCGCCGGCGACGGGCCCGAGGCGCATCCCCCGCAGCACCCGCCAGGACACCGCGACGACCGCGGCGAGCACGAGCACGTTGAGCACGATGTTGGTCACCGGGCCGCCTCCCCCGCGGCACCGGCGGGGCCGGCGGCCCGCGTCCGCCGCCACGCCAGCGCCCGGTCGATCCCGCGCCAGGCCAGGAGCGCGTTGTAGCAGAGCAGCGTCAGGAACACCGCCTCCTCCACCGGGAGGTCCGGCGCCAGCAGCAGCCCGGTCATGTGCGGGCTCTCGCCGCGCGCGAAGATCCCGAGCAGCAGGCCCGCGACGTCCCAGAGCAGGAAGCCGACGACGCCGATCCCGACGCACAGCGCGGCGCGCCGCGGGGCGTCCCAGAACGCGAGGCGCCACCGGCGGTCGATCAGGGCGAGGCCCCCCAGCGCGAGCAGCAGCGCGCCGAGGTACGCGAACCGGATCACCGCGCCCCCGCCGGGACGGCGTCGGTCCATGCCCCGCGCCGCCGGGCGGCGTCGAGGTAGCCGCTGCGCAGCGGCGTGGGCAGCGGGCTGGGCGAGGTCTCGCCGAGCAGGCGCTTGGCGACCAGCTCGGCGCTGATCAGGCACATCGGCAGCCCGACGCCGGGGACGGTGCCGCCGCCCACGTGCAGCAGGTTCGGCACCCGCGGCGACCGGTCGCCGGGCCGGAACATCGCGCTCTGCCGGAGCGTGTGCTCCATGCCGAGCGCGGTCCCGCGCCACGCGGAGAAGTCGCGCGCGAAGTCGGCGGGGCCGACGACCTTCCGGGTGACGACCCGGTCGCGCAGGTCCGGCACGCCGGCCCAGCGCGCGACCTGGTCGAGGTACCGGTCGGCGTACGAGTCGAGCTCGGCGGCCCCGGCCGGGCCGGCGCCGATCGACGCGTCCGCCGGGAACGGCACCAGCACGAACAGGTTCTCGTGGCCCTCCGGCGCGGCGGACGGGTCCGTGGCCGTGGTGCGCGAGACGTACAGCGAGGCGAAGTCCGGGACCCGGAGGTCCTCCGGGCGCGACGAGCGCCCGGGGCCGAGGATCGCGTCGAAGTTGCCCGGCCAGTCGCGGGTGAAGAACAGCGAGTGGTGCGCCAGCTCGGGGAGCGCGCCGCGCACGCCCGCCATGACGAGCAGCGCGGAGATGCCCGGGCCCCGGTCCTGCCACCAGGCCTCGGGCAGCGTGCGGTGCTCGGGCGCCAGCAGCGCGGTCTCGGTGTGGAACAGGTCGGCACCGGACACCACGACGTCCGCGGGGACGACCTCGCCGGACGCCAGGCGCACGCCGCGGGCGACGCCGGTGCGCCGCGGGTGCCGGGCCGAGCGCCCCGCGCCGTCGACCTCGACCGCGACGACGTCGGCGCCGGTCCGGATCGTCACGCCCTCCTTGACGGCGAGCCGCTCGATCGCCTCGATGAGCGTGTACATGCCGCCGCGCGGGTACCGGACGCCGTCGACGAGGTCCAGGTGGCTCATCAGCGAGTACAGCGCGGGCACCCGGTACGGGGACGAGCCGAGGAACACCGCGTGGTAGCCGAGCACCTGGCGCAGCACCGGGTGGTCGGTGGTCGCGGCGACCTTGTCCGCCAGCGACCGCGTGAGCAGGGAGGCCAGCGTGCCGGAGCGCCGCGCGACGTCCCCCGTGATCGCGCGGTCCGGCCGCTCGAACGTCGTGTAGAGGAAGTGGTCCAGCGCCGTGCGGTACGCGTCGGTCGACTCCGCGGTGTACCGGCGGAACGCCTCGCCCGCCCCGGGCTCCATGGCCTCGAAGGTCGCCCAGTTCGCCTCGGGGTCGCCGACGACGTCGAACGGCTCGGACGCCGCTCCCGGACCCGCCGCCGCGTCGGGCTCGGGGAACAGCCGGTAGGCCGGGTCGAGCCGCACGAGGTCGACGTGGTCCTCGACCCGCTCGCCGAGCAGCGCGAAGAAGTGGTCGAACACCTCCGGCATGAAGTACCAGGACGGCCCGGTGTCGAACCGGAACCCGTCGGCCTCCCAGGTGCCGGTGCGGCCGCCCACCCGGTCGTGCCGCTCCAGCAGCGTGACGTCCGCGCCGCCCCGCGCGAGCAGGGCCGCGGTCGCGAGGCCGCCGATCCCGCCGCCGACCACGACCACCCGACCCGTCACGCCGCACCTCCGTCGTCTCGTCCGTCCCGGGCGCCCGCGCCCGTGCTCCCGCGCCCGCCGCGCGACCGCGCCGCGTCCACCGCCTCGCCCGCCAGCGTCCGGGCCAGCACCGCCACCTTCCGGGGCGTGCTCACCCGCACCCGCGTCGCCAGCACCCGCTCGGGGGGCGTCGCGGCCAGGTCGGCCAGCAGCGTGTCGTACAGCGCCAGCGTCGCCGACACCGCCGCGCGCGCACGCCGGGGCAGCCGCGGGAGCGCCGCGCGGGCCCGCGCGAGGTCGGCGCCGATCTCGTCGAGGATGGCCGCGAGCTGCCCGTCGGTCGGCCCGTCGGGGCCGACACCCGGGAAGTACAGGCGGCCGAGCTCGCCGGAGTCGGCACCGAGGTCGCGCAGGAAGTTGATCTTCTGGAACGCGGCGCCGAGCGCCCGTGCGCCGTCGATCGTGGGCGCGTCCGGCCGGCGCACCGGCTCGCCCGGTGCGCGGTCCGCGTTGAGGAACACCTGCAGGCACATGAGGCCCACGACCTCGGCCGAGCCGTAGACGTACCGGAGGTAGGACTCGCGGTCGTGCACCCGGACGGTGAGGTCGGCGCGCATGGACGCGAAGAACGGGTCGACCTCGGCGGGGCCGATCCCGGTGCGCCGCGCGGTGCGGGCGAACGCGTGCACCACGAGGTTCGTCGAGTAGCCGGACGCCATCGCCCGGGCGGTCTGCGCCTCGAGCTCGTCGAGCAGCGCCGCCGCGTCGTCGCCGCCGCGGGTGTCCACCACCTCGTCGGCGATCCGGACCAGGGCGTACACGGCCTCGATGTCCCGGCGGGCGCGCGGGCCGAGCAGCCGGGTGCCCAGCCCGAACGAGGTCGAGTACCCCGCCAGCACGGCGCGGCTGGCCCGGGCGGCGGTGCGGTCGTACAGCGCGGCCGACGCGGCCCGCACGGGGAGCCGGGTCGCGGTCACCCGGCCACCCCGGCGGTCGCGTCGAGCAGGTCGGTGAGGTAGCGGGCCAGCGGCTCGGGCAGGCCCCCCACCGCGGCGGAACGGGCGGTGCGCACGGCGTCCGCCCGCACGAGGCGCGCCTCGTCGAGCGCGCCGGAGGCGGCGATGACCTCGCGCACCCGGGCGGCGTCGGCGTCCGTCAGGTCGGGGCGGCCGACCGCGGCGTCCAGCACCGCGCGGTGGTCCTCGTCGGCCCGCAGGTACGCGAGCCGCAGCAGCTCGGTGCGCTTGCCCTCCCGGAGGTCGGACAGCACGGACTTGCCGGTGACCTGCGGGTCGCCGAACACGCCGAGCTCGTCGTCGAGGAGCTGGAACGCGACGCCGAACGCGGTGCCGAACCGGTCGAGGACGCCGAGCACGGCGTCGTCCGCGCCGGCGAGCACCGCACCCGCGCCGAGCGGACCGCAGCACGAGTACACGGCCGTCTTGAGCTCCGCGACCCGCAGGGCGTCGACCGCCGTCGGGCCGTGCAGGCCACCGGTGACGTCGAGCAGCTCGCCCGCCACGGTGGTGTCGACCGCGCGGGCCAGCGACCGGACCACGCGCAGCGCGACCTGCGGAGGCACGGGTGCCGAGGCGGCGAGGTCGAAGGCGGCGGCGATCGCGACGTCCCCGCCGAGCAGGCCCGCGGCCAGCACCGGGTCCTCCGCCGCGGGCCCGTGCACCCCGCGGGCGGCCAGCCGACGGCGCGCGGTCCCGGTGACGTTCGGCCGCCCGCGGCGGGTGTCGTCGTGGTCCAGCACGTCGTCGTGCACCAGCATCGCGGTGTGCAGCATCTCCTGCGCCGCGGCCACGGGGGCGACGGCGGCCAGGTCGGTCCCGCCCAGTCCGAGGTAGGCGGCGACGGTCAGGCGCGGGCGCATGAGCCGGCCGCCGCCGAGCTGGTCGCCGACCGCGCGCCACAGCGCCGCGTGCTCGACCGCGAGCTCCCGCGCGCGGGAGCGCCGGGCGGCGACGTCGTCGACCAGTAGCAGCCGGACGGCGGCGAGGCCGTCCTCGACGCGGGCGGCGAGGTCGGGCGCCGGGTCCGAGGCCGTGTGCGCGCGGGGGCGCGCGTGCGACGCCGGGGCGTCGGCCACCAGACCGCCGCCCGCGTCCGCTCGGGTGCGGGCACTGCGCACGCGACCTCCCCTGGGCTCGAGTAGATGCTCAGCATACTGAGCATCTGGCACGCCGCCACCGGGACGCCGACCACGCCGTCGACCCGACGCCGACCCGGCGTCCCCCGCGCCGCGCGCCTGCCTGCGGTGCACTCTGCCTCATCGCGCGCGGGAGCGCACCACCCCGGGCCGCGCGGTCGCCGGAGGAGCCGCGCCGCGCGGGCAGCACGGCGAGCAGCCCCCCCCCCCGCGCGACCGCGCGAGCGCACCGCCCTCGGATCGACCAGAAACGATCGCGATCGATCAGGAAGCACCACGACCGCCCGCCGGCCGGGCTACGCTGGACCCATGACGACGTGGCTGGTGACCGGAGGCGCGGGGTACATCGGCTCGCACGTGGTGCGGGCGTTCCGGCAGGTGGGGATGCGCGCGGTCGTCCTCGACGACCTGTCCTCGGGGCACCGGGAGTTCGTCCCCGACGACGTGCCGTTCGTGCAGGGCTCGATCCTCGACGCCGACCTGGTCGCCGCGGCGCTCCGCGAGCACGACGTCACCGGCGTCGTGCACCTGGCCGGGTTCAAGTACGCCGGCGTCTCGGTGCAGCGCCCGCTGCACACCTACGAGCAGAACGTCACCGGCACCGCGCGCCTGCTCGAGGCGATGGCCGCCGCCGACGTCCGGCGGATCGTGTTCTCGTCGAGCGCCGCCGTGTACGGCACTCCCGACGTCGACCTGGTCACGGAGGACACCCCGACCGCGCCCGAGTCGCCCTACGGCGAGTCGAAGCTCATCGGCGAGTGGCTGCTCCGCGACCAGGGCCGGGCGACCGACCTCGCGCACACCTCGCTGCGCTACTTCAACGTCGTCGGCTCGGGCACGCCCGAGCTCGCCGACACCAGCCCGCACAACCTGTTCCCGCTGGTGCTGGACGCGCTGGCCGAGGGCCGCACGCCCCGGATCAACGGCGACGACTACGACACCCCCGACGGCACCTGCGTGCGCGACTACGTGCACGTCGCCGACCTGGCCACGTCGCACGTCGCCGCGGCGCGCGCGCTGACCGAGGGCCGCGAGCTGCAGCGCGTCTACAACCTCGGCTCCGGCGACGGCGTGTCCGTGCGGGAGATCATGACCGCGATGGCGGAGGGCACGGGCATCGCGTTCGAGCCCGAGGTCGCCCCCCGGCGGCCGGGCGACCCGGCGCGGATCGTCGCGTCGGGCGAGGCCGCGGCCCGCGACCTCGACTGGGTCATGCGGCACACGCTGACGGAGATGGTCACCAGCGCGTGGCAGGCGCGGCAGGCCCGCTGACGGTCCTCACCGCCCCAGGCGGGACAGCCCCTCGGTCAGCACGTCCTCGGACCCCGCGTAGATGCCCTCGGCCCGGGGCCAGTGCACCACCACGTCCGTGAACCCCAGGTCCGCCGCGCGCTCCACGCCCTCGACGAGCGTCGCGGCGGACTCCAGCGAGAACACGGGCGCCCCGTCGAGGTTGAGGTACAGCTCCGGCACGCGGCCGTCGGGGGCGAGCCGGCCCGCGATCTCCCGCAGCTGGTCGACCTGCTCGGCGAGCCCCGCCCACCACGCCTCCTGCGCGGCGGCCGGCGACGCGGGCTGCTCGTCGGGCGCGAACACCGGCCCGTAGGTCGCCCAGCCCTGCCCGTACCGCGCGGCCAGGGCCATCGTGCGCGGGCCGCCCGCGGCGACGACGAACGGCGTGCGGGGCCGGGCGATCGTGCCCGGGTGCATCCGGGCGCCGTGCGCCTCGTAGAACGTGCCCTCGTGGTCGGTCACCGGGTGGGTCAGCAGCCGGTCCAGCAGCTCGACGAACTCCTCGAACCGGCGGGTGCGCTCGCCGCGGGTCGGCGCCGGGCCGAGCACGCCGGCGTCGAAGCCCTCGCCACCCGCACCGAGCCCGAGCAGGAACCGGCCGCCGGCGACGTCGTCGAGCCCCATGACGTCCTTGGCGAACGGCACCGGGTGCCGGAAGTTCGGCGACGCCACCCAGGTGCCGAGCCGGATCCGCTCGGTGACGGCGGCCGCCGCCGCGAGCAGCGGGACCGTGGCGAACCACGGCTCGTCGGCCAGCGTCCGCCACGCCAGGTGGTCGTAGGTCCACGCGTGGTCGAAGCCGAGCTCCTCGGCGCGCCGCCAGGTGTGCCGCGCGTCGGCCCAGCGCTGCTGGGGCAGGAGCACCACGCCGAGGCGCGGGCGGGCGGGGCGGGCGGCGTGGGTCGTCTCGGCGGTCACGCACCCGAGCGTAGCCACGCCGCGCGCGGCCCCGGTGCGGCTACAGGTGCAGCGGCGTCAGCTCCTCGTACGCCTCGACCGGGGCCCCGGCGAGGCACGCCTCGATGATCCGCCGGCCCAGCGGGTCGAGGTCGTCGGTGAGGAACTGCTGCAGCTCGCTCGCGAAGAAGCCCTGGAGCACCGCGGCGCCCGCGTCGTACGCCTCCGCGCCGACGTTCGTCTGGTACTCCGGCTGGAGCAGGGTCGGCCGGATCTGCTGGCCGTCGAGCTTCATCTCGGTGGGCCGGTAGCCGAACAGCGCGCACCGCGCGGGCGCCAGCTGCTCCCGCCGGATCCGGCCGCCGCCGCGCCGGGCCAGGTACTCCCGGGTGAGCCACTCGGCCGAGAACCCCACGTGGTAGGCGCCGATGTGCTGGTTCGGGGTCAGGACGTACCGGGTCCGGTCGTTCGCCACCAGCTGGCGCAGCAGCAGGTTCGCCGCCGCGACCTTGGTCCCCGTCGAGAACGGCCAGTACGAGCCGACGCCCTCCGCCACCATGCCGCCGTGCGCGAGCGCCGCGGTGACGTCGGCGCTCTCCCCGATCGACGGATTCTTGTCGCCGCGCGGGGCGATCAGCCGCCAGACCCACGCCAGCGCGGGCGGCACCACGTGCATCATCCCCATGATCCCGTAGGTGGGCGCGTCCCGGGTGCACAGCGGCATCCGCACTCCGAAGGTGCGCACGTCGACCGGCTGCGGCTCGGCGACCACGTTCTTGATCGACGACCGCGGGATGACGACGCGCGGGTTCGGGCACCGCCGCCCCGTGGAGTCGAGCGTGTGCTCCCACGGCAGGGCCGTGGCGCCGGGGACGCCGTCGATCGACAGGAACACCAGCGGCTGGTCGGGCTCGATGACCGCCCGCTCCAGCGCGACGTCCTCGCCGTACGCCGTGAGGTTGTCGACCCGGACGAACCAGCCCGCCTCGGCGTCGGAGACCGTGAGACGGCCGTCCCCGCCCTGCACCGACGGGTGGCACAGCGTCATGTCGTCGGTGACCGGCGCGAGCGCCGACGTCTCGCCGAGCGTCAGGTGGTACGGCTCGTCCCGGACCACGTTCGTGCCGACGAGGATCCGCCCGTCGTCCTCGCGCCGGATCTCCTGGCACATTTCGGACTTCCCGCCGCCCGACGCGCCCTCGTGCATGATCACGGTCTCGTTCTCGTACGGCGTGGTCACCCGGACCGACGAGGCGTGCGCGGTGAGCCAGCCCTCCCGCTCGCCGATGTCGAGCAGCACCGAGAACACGCCCTTCTTGGCGCTCGGCCCCGGGTACAGGTTGTAGGCCCACACCTCGTGCAGCCGCTCCGACCGGTCGTGGACGACCACCTGCCGGCCGCCGAACCGGGTGTGCCGGAACGGCGGCGCGACGTACAGGATCGACCGCGGGTCGAACGGGCCGAGCTCCTCGAACGTCACCCAGCCCTGCAGGTCGACGAGGGTGAGCGCGAAGAACGCGGCGTTCGCCGGGCAGATCGCGAGCGACGGGTACCCGACCGCGGGGCCGCCCGCGCGGAACGGCACCACGACGAGCTCCTGCGTCGCGAGCCACGCGAGCGTCTCCGCGCGCACCGGGTCGAAGTCCTCGCCGTAGACGTCCCTGTACCGGGGCTTGTCCGTCGGCAGACCGTCCGCGATCCGCATGCAGTCCGGGTCGCGGCGGCGCATGTAGTCCTCGGGGTAGTTCACCGCGAGGCCGTTCCGGCACCGGGCGACGTCCGCCTCCCGGTACGGCGCCCCGTCCACGTCGTACTCGACGGCGAAGGTCGGGCCGCCGTCCGGTCCGAGGGCCAGCTCGTACAGCTCCGCCCGCGTCTGCGGCACGATCACGCGGGGGCTCGCGTCGAGGGCGGCGCGGACGTCCCGCGCCAGGTGCACGCAGGACAGGTCCAGGGTCAGGTCCGCGGTCATGGTGGGGCTCCCTACGCGTCGAGGCCGCGGGGCGGCCGCGACGGGTGCCCCGGGGCGCGCCGCGGTGCGACGGGGGTCGCGAGGGCGCGCTTGACCCGGACTTTACGAGCGTGCGGGTCGCCCCGGACGGGACCTTGGCCCCCACTCAGGCGCCGGACCGCCGCGTCACGCCCAGCCCAGCTCGTGCAGCCGCTCGTCGTCGATGCCGAAGTGGTGCGCGATCTCGTGGACCACGGTCACCGCGACCTCCTCCGCCACCTCCTCGCGGTCGGCGCAGATCGCGAGCGTCGGCCGGCGGAAGATCGTGATGCGGTCGGGCAGGGAGCCGGCGGCCCAGAACTCGCCGCGCTCGGTGAGCGGGACCCCCTCGTACAGCCCGAGCAGGTCGGGGTCGTCGGCCGGCGCGTCGTCCTCCACCAGCACGACGACGTTGTCCATCCGGGCGGCGAGCTCGTCGGGGATGCGGTCCAGACCGTCCCGGACGGCGTCCTCGAAGTCCTCGCGCGACATGTCGATCACCGGTCCATCCTCGCCGATTTGGAGGATCCGCAGACCTACCCGTAGAGTCTTCCTCGGTCTGAAGACGCCTCGACGTCAGGGGCGCGAGCCCCCATCGTCTAGCGGCCCAGGACCCCGCCCTTTCACGGCGGTAGCACGGGTTCGAATCCCGTTGGGGGTACGAGCTCCGTGCATGTGGAAGAATAGGTCTCACAACGAGGCCCCGTAGCGCAGTTGGTTAGCGCGCCGCCCTGTCACGGCGGAGGTCGCGGGTTCAAGTCCCGTCGGGGTCGCTCGATCACACCGGTCCACTGGGCCGGTGTCGTCGTATCAAGGCTCTGTAGCTCAGTTGGTAGAGCGTTCGACTGAAAATCGAAAGGTCACCGGATCGACGCCGGTCGGAGCCACCGAGGAAGCCCCGCATCGCCCCAGGCGACGCGGGGCTTCGTCGTTCTCGGGGCTCGCCCGGGGGCTCAGCCTGCCGCCGGGACCCGGCGCCGGCGCGGCAGGACCGCCGTGAACGTGGTCCCCTCCCCCTCGGTGCTCGTGACCTCCATCACGCCGCCGTGCGCCACGACGACCGACCGGGTGATCGCCAGCCCCAGCCCGACGCCCGGCACGGCGTTCCGGGTCGCCGTCGTCGTCCGGAAGAACCGGGAGAACAGCCGGTCGACCTCGTCCGCGGGGATCCCGAGCCCGGTGTCCGCCACCGCCAGCCGGACGTGGTCGACGGTCGCCGCGACGCGGACCGTGACGGTGCCCCCGGCGGGCGTGAACTTCACCGCGTTCGACAGCAGGTTGTCGCACACCTGCGCGAGCCGGACCGCGTCGGCCCGCAGCGGCACCGGACCGTCCGGGACGTCGAGCGCCAGAGCGACGCCGGCGCGGTCCGCGGCCGGGCGCGCCGACTCGACCGCCGCGCGCGCCACCTCCGCCACGTCGACGTCGGCCACCGCGAGCGGGAACCGCCCGGCGTCCACCCGGGCGGTGAACAGCAGGTCGTCCACCAGCCGCAGCAGCCGACCGGCGTTCCGCTCGGCGACCTCGACGGACCGCTGCTGGTCCGGCGTGAGCGGGTCGTCCCGCAGCAGGTCGAGGTGGCCGACGACCGCGCTGACCGGCGTCCGGAGCTCGTGCGAGATCATCCCGGTGAACTGGTCCTGCAGCCGCGCGGCCTCGTGCACGGCCGTGGCGTCCGTGGCGACGAACAGGTAGCCGGCGGGCCGCCCCTCGCCGTCCACGCGGACCGTGGTCGACACCTGCACCGGCACCGGCGTGCCGTCGGGGCGCAGCCAGGTCCACTCGGACGCCTCGGGCCGGCCGGGTGCGACGTCCGCCACGAGCGCCGCGAACGGCGTGACGGTGCCGGCCCGGCGCCAGCGCTCCTGCAGCTCCGCCGGCTGGACGAGGGCGTCGGCGCGTAGGACGCCCTGGGCCTCGGCGGCGGTCCGGCCGAGCAGCCGCTCGGCGCCAGGGTTCCACACGTCGACGAGCCCGTCCGGGTCCGTGCCGACGACGGCCTGCTCGGTCACCGCGTCGAGCACGCTGCGGGTGAGCCGGTCGGCGTCGCGCAGCCGCGCGAGGTGCCCGCGCAGGCGGCGCGCCAGTTCGTTGACCGTGAGGGCGGCGAGGGCGTAGACGACCGGGGCGAACCCCGCGCGCCACCACGCGAGGTCGTCCGGCTGCCCGGCCTGCCACGGGAGGGCGGGCAGCAGCAGCGCGAGGCACGACGCCACGGCGGCCAGCACGACCGCCCACCGCCCGGGCTCGGCGGCGATCCAGATGACCGGGAGCACCAGCACCGCGCCGAACAGCGAGCCGGAGCCACCGGTGCCGGCGCGCAGGAGCCCGACGGCCAGCACCGACGCGAGCGGGACCGCAACCGCCCAGCCGTCCCCCGCGGCCCAGGCGTCGGCGGCGCGGCGCGTGGCGGCCGGCGGGTGCAGCGCCGCGACGACGGCGACGGCCGTGGCGACCGCCAGGACGAGCGCCCCGGCGAGCACCGCGCCGGGGTCCGTCACCGCCGACCCCGGGGCCGCGGCCGCGAGCGCGCCCCCGAGCAGGACGGCGAGGAGCGTCGGGGCGTGCTTGAGCAGCACGGTGCGGTCACGCGGCCGGGACGTCACGCCGCGCCCGCCGCACCCCCGGGGACCGCCCCGGGGCCCGGGCCGCCCGTGTCCCGGACGATCTCCAGCGGCTCCACCGCGCGCCCGGTGCCGAACCGGGACCAGTACCGCGCCGTCGCGCGCACGAAGTCGGGCTCGAGGTAGTCCCGGATGCCCGCCTGGGACGCGAAGCACGCCAGCATCGCGAGCTTGGTCTCCAGGTGGTCGTCGACGGTGACGAACCGGTTGGGTCGGAAGTCGACGGTCGCCGACGGGCTCTGGAAGCAGGCGACCATGCCGATCCCGCGGGTCGCGACCATGGTCGCGTCGTGCACCGCGCGGTGGTCCTGGTGCCGGTCGTTGGCGCTGTGCGTGTAGACCACCGACGGCCGCACCTCGGCGACGACCCGCTCGACGATGTCCAGGGTCGGCCCGGCGACCGGGACCTGGGTGTCCGGCAGGTCCTCGAGGAGCAGGCGCGCGCCGATCAGCCCGGCCGCGGCGCGCGACTCGCCCTCCCGGTCCGCGACGTCCCCGCCCCGGGCACCCCGGGACAGCGTGAGGATCACGACCGCGTCCCCGGCGGCCCGGTGCGCCGCGAGGATCCCGCCGGCGCCGATCTCGACGTCGTCCGGGTGGGCGCCCACCGCGAGCACCACCGGCCGGGCGGCCAGGGCGGCGCGGCGGCGCTCGCCCAGCCGGCGCACCACCTCGACGAGCTGGCCCGCGGGGACCGGCTTGGTGAGGAACTCGTCGGCGCGCTGCCGCAGGGCGCCGACCGCGTACTCGACGGAGACGTGCGCCGTCATCACGACGACGCCCACGTCCGGCGTCCGCTCCCGCAGCAGGCCCGCGAGCTCCAGGCCGGACGTGCCCGGCATCTCGATGTCGGTCACCACGACGTCCGGGTCGAACCGCGCGAGCGTGCCCGCGATGTCCGAGGCGTCGTGCAGCACGACCACCTCGCAGCCCGCGCGGCGCTCGAGCACGGTCCCCGTGTACGCCGCGACGTCGGGGTCGTCGTCCAGCACGACGACCCGGAGCGCAGAGCCCGTCAAGCAGTCCCCCCAGGTGGTGCACGTGGCCGGACGGTCCGGCGGCCCGCCCCGGCCATGCTCGCAGATTCACCCGCGCGGCGGCGGTCGGGCCGCGAGGGCCGCGCGCATGATGCCGTCATCGGACGGGGAGGCGACGATGCCGCACCACTCGGACCTGCCGCGCCTGGCGGCGCTCGACGACGTGACCCTCGCGCGGGCCCGGACGGTGACCGTCCACTCGCCCGACGCGTCCGGGGACGGCGACCTCGTGTGGACGCTGACGGTCCGGGACGGCGACGGCGAGCCGCTGGGGCGGGAGCGGCTGAGCGCGCCGGACTGGCCGACGCCGCTGGCCGAGATCATCGCCCCGCACCTCGACGTGGCGGGGCTGCGGGTGGTCGGCGCCTGGCGGACCGACCTGGGCGACGACGACCTGCCGCAGCACGAGGCCCGGGTCCGGCCGGACGCGTGAGGGGGGCGGCGTCGGGCCGCGTCGGGTCGGTTCAGGTCGCAGCACCTGGACGCGCGCCGCACGGCCCGGCGCGGTTGCCTACGCTGGGGCGGGTCGGCGCACGCCGGCGCGCGGCGGAAGGGGCGGACGTGGAGATCGCGGTGCAGCGGATCGGGGGGCCCGTGGTGGTCCTGCGGCCCCGGGGGCGGCTGACCGCCGGCGACGCCCCGGAGCTGCGCGCGGTGGTCGCCGACCTGGTCGAGCAGGGGCGCACCAAGCTCGTCGTCGACCTGGAGGAGACGACGTTCCTGGACTCGTCGGGCCTCGGGGCGCTCGTCGCCGGGCTGCGCGCGACGCGCACCGCCGGCGGCGACCTCACCATCGCGCGACCCACCGGGCAGGTGCTCGACGTGCTGACCCTGACCACGATGATCCGGGTGCTGCCGCCGCACGAGACCGTCGCGGACGCGTTCGCCGCGCTCACCTGACGCACGCCGGGCGGGCCGGGCGGTCAGAGCGGGTCGAACTCCGTCACGCGGGTCCGCCAGTACTCCGCGCCGTCGCGGGTGCGGGTGACGAGGCCCGCCTCGACGAGCTCCCGCCGCAGACCCACCGGGTCGCGGGCCAGCTCCGCGAGCCGGTCGGTCAGCAGCCGCTCGCCGACGGGCTCCTCGAGCGGCAGCGCGCCCTGCGCCACCCACCGCAGCACGAGGTCGCGGTCCGCCCGGCGCCGGGGGAGGTTCTCGAGCCGCCCGCGCACCAGGAACCGCGTGGGGTCGGCGGGCGGGGTCGTCGGGGCCGCGGGCCGGGCACCCGCGCGTGCGTCGTCGTCAGCCACCCCGGCAGCGTAGGCAGCGGCCGCGCCGGGTTCCCACCCGATTCTCGCGAGCCCGCCCGATCCATCGGGTGGCTTCGCGAGAACCGGGTGATGATGCCGGGAGGACCGGCGCGGACCGGCGCTGGAACCGGCGCCCCGACCGGGGCGTTCGACCCGGGGACGACGACGAGAGGGGACGACCATGGGCTTCCTGGACCGTCTGCTGGGCCGCGAGCCCCGGCAGCAGCAGCCGTACCGGCAGCCGTACGGCGCACGCCCGGCCGACGCGCGACCGCCCGCCGACCCCGACCAGGCCGCGATCGAGCGGTACCGGTACCTGCTGCGCACCGCCCCGCCCCGCGCGATCGAGCAGGCGCACGCGGAGGCGTTCGCGCAGCTGACGCCCGAGCAGCGCCGGCAGGTCCTCGACGGCCTCGCCGCGGAGGTGCCGCCCGCCGAGCGCGCCACGGACGACGACCCGCGCTCGCTCGCGCGGATGGCCACCCGGGCCGAGCTGCGGCAGCCGGGCACGCTGGAGCGGTCGTTCGGCCGCGCCGGCGGCGTGGGCGGGGGCCTGGGCGGCGGCATGGGGATGGGCGGCATGATCGCCGGCTCGCTGCTCGCCAGCGTGGCCGGGGCGTTCGTCGGCACGGCGATCGCGGACAGCCTGTTCGACCTGTCCGACCAGGGCGACGCCGCGGCGGACGCGGGCGGCGACCCGGGCTCCGACGCCGGCGCGGACGGGTACGGCGACGGCGGGGACGTCTCCGCGGACGGCGGCGGCTGGGGCGGTGACGGCGGCGGCTGGGGCGACGTCGGCGGCGGGGACTTCGGCGGTGGCGACTTCGGGGGCGGCGACTTCTGAGCCCCCGGGGGGCGCCCACCCCGGGCACCCCCGCGCCGCGGCACCGCGTCGCCCGTGCTCCGCCCTCACCCGGCGGGGATGAACTCACCCCGCCCCCGGGCGCGACCTGCGCGCGGACCCCCTACCGTGGCGCACATGGCACCCGGCGGGGGTCGAACCGCCCGGCGCATGACCGTCACGAGGGCGGTCGCGCTGGTGCTGGCGTTCGTCCTCGTGGCCGTCCTCGGCGGCGTGCTCGCCGCCGCGCTGGTGCTCCCGACCGTGGCCGTCGCGAACGGCACCACGGACCTCGCGGTCGAGGCCTTCGAGGACCTGCCGTCAGAGATCGAGCGGCAGCCGCTGTCCGAGCGGTCCACGGTCCTCGCGTCCGACGGCACCACCGTCCTGGCGACGTTCTGGGCGGAGAACCGGGTGGTGGTCCCGCTGACGGCGGTGGCCGAGCCGCTGCAGCAGGCCGTGATCGCCATCGAGGACAAGCGGTTCTACCAGCACGGCGGCATCGACCCGGAGGGCATGGTCCGCGCGCTCGTCCGCAACCTGCAGTCTTCGGGTCGGACCGAGGGCGCCTCCACGCTGACCCAGCAGTACGTGAAGAACGTCCTGATCGAGCAGGCCGTCCGCGCGGGCGACCCCGCCGGGGCCGAGGCCGCGCGCGAGGCGAGCGGCCCCGAGGGCTACGCCCGCAAGCTCCGCGAGGCCAAGCTGGCGATCGCGCTCGAGAAGGAGATGACGAAGGACCAGATCCTCGAGGCGTACCTCAACATCGCCCAGTTCGGCGTGAACACCTACGGCGTCGAGGCGGCGGCGCGCCGGTACTTCAGCAAGTCCGCGGCCGACGTGAATTACCTCGAGGCGGCGACCATCGCCGGCGTGACGCAGAGCCCGACGGCGTACGACCCGGTGCGCAACCCGGACACGGCCCAGCAGCGCCGCGACCTGGTGCTCCGGCTGATGCACGAGCAGGGGCACCTCACCGCGGACGAGCTCGCTGCTGGGCTGGCCACGCCCCTCGCCGACACCCTCCACGTCGACACCCGGCCCGTCGGCTGCATGGCCGCGGAGACCACCGTGCCCGGCTCCGGCTACTTCTGCGATTACGTCACGAAGGTCATCCGCAACGACCCGGCGTTCGGGGCGACCGAGGCCGAGCGGGTCGACCGGCTGTACCGCGGCGGTCTGACCATCACGACGACCCTCGACCCGCGGGAGCAGACGCTCGCCGCCGCCGCGGTCCAGGCCGGCGTGCCGGCGGACGACCCGTCCGGCGTCGCGACCGCCCTGGTCACGGTCGAGCCCGGCACCGGCAAGATCACGTCGATGGCGCAGAACCGCCGGTACAACAACACCGAGGACCACGGGGACCGCGAGACCGCCGTCAACTACAGCACCGACTTCGCGTACGGCGGGGGCAGCGGGTTCCCGCCCGGGTCGACGTTCAAGCCGTTCACCCTGGCCCAGTGGCTGAAGGAGGGGCACAGCCTGTCGGAGCGGGTGAACGGCACCCGGTTCTCGTACCGGTTCAGCGAGTTCCGGACCTCGTGCACCCGGCTCGACCCCCGCACCGAGTACCGGTTCGCGAACGCCGAGGGCCCGCGGTCGGGCGGGGTGATGAGCGTGCTCGACGCCACCCGGAACTCCGTGAACTCGGGCTACATCGCGATGGCCTCGCAGATCGACATCTGCGGGGTGTTCGACACCGCGACCGCCCTCGGCATCCACAAGCCGGGCGGCTCGTCGGGCGAGGGCCCGTTCGACCCGCTGCCCGCCAACGTGCTCGGCTCCAACTCGGTCTCCCCGCTGTCGATGGCGGCCGCGTTCGCGGCGTTCGCGAACAGCGGGACCTACTGCGTGCCGGTGGCGATCCTGTCCGTGACGGACACCGACGGGCAGGCGCTGCCCGTGCCGCCGGGCGGCTGCACGCCGGGAGCGCTGGAGCCGCGCGTCGCCGACGCCGTGACCTACGCGCTGCAGAACGTGTGGAGCGGGACCGCGGCGACCGACCCGCCGCCGTTCCCGTCGGCCGGCAAGACCGGGACGACCTCCCACAACGAGCACACCTGGTTCGTCGGCTACACGCCGCTGCGGGCGACCGCGGTGTGGGTCGGCTTCGCCGACCGGATGCTGCCCATGCAGCGCATCACGATCAACGGGCGGTACATCCGGAACGTCTTCGGGTCCTCGGTCGCGGTGCCGATCTGGAAGTCGTTCATGATCCCGACGCTGGAGGGGCAGGCCGTGCCCGGCTTCGCGCCCCCGGGCCAGGACGAGGTGCTGGGCAAGCAGCTGCCGGTACCGCAGGTCGTCGGGCGGGACGTCGCCGGGGCCCAGGCCGCGCTGCAGCGCGCCGGGTTCCGGGTGTCGGTCGCCGCGGCGGTGCCGGACCCGGCGGCCGCCGGCACCGTGCTCCGCCAGAGCCCGTCCGGCACCGCCACGGCCGGCGCCGCGGTGACGATCGTGCCCTCGGCGGGACCGGCGCCCGCGCCGCCCCCGGCGGCGCCGCCCGCGGCTCCCCCGGCCGCTCCCCCGGCGCCGCCCTGACGTCCGGGACCGCCCCCGGGCGGAGCCGCGGGTCCGCCTGCGGGATGACCGGCCGGCGGGCACGACCGTCCCCCGAGCCGACGCGCCCGCGCGGGCCCGGACCCTAGCGTCGAGGGCATGGACGGCACCCCGCTCACCAGCACCCCGCCGCGCACGCCCGAGCGCCGGCTGCTCGGGGCCCTGGCGCTCGCCGCCGCCGCGGCGCTCTCGCTCAGCGCGTGCGGCGGCGCGGTCGCGAACGCCCTCGGCCGGCAGCCCGACCCGCGGGCCACGACGTTCGCCACCGGCGCGGACGCGAAGGCCGACGCCTCGCTCCCGGGGTGGGCGCCCGACGGCGCCACGGACGTCCGGGTCAAGCAGCGCCCGGGCGGGGACGAGCGGATCGTCACCATGCGCGCCGCGCTCGCCGACCTGCCGGACGACTGCGTCCCGGTGTCGGCGGAGCACCCGCTGGCGCCCCGCCCGGCGCAGGGCGACCCGGCGGACTTCCGGTCGGTGTCGACGCTCACGGCCGACTGGTGGCCGGCCGAGGCGGAGCAGGACGCCACCGTCATGTGCGGGGCGTGGTGGGTGGGCGAGCGCGACGGGGTGCTCTACGCGTTCACGCCCGAGCGGCGCACGGTGCCGGTGAGCTGACCGGCGACCGCCGCCCGGTCCCGGTCAGGCCGAGACGGCCAGGGGTGCGGGCTCCTCGACCGTCGCGACGACGACCAGCTCGCCCGTCTCCTCGTCCACCACGGCGACCGCACGGGTCCCGCAGGCGCACAGGAGCTCGACGCCGTCGCCGTCGTCGAACCAGATGCACACGTGCCGCTGACTCCTCATGGCCACGACGGTACGCACGACCACCGACACGCCCCGGTTCCGCACCCCGCGTGTCGCGATCTGCCGCGTGATCCCGCGGGACCGCGCCCGCCGGAGCCGCGCGCGCCTCAGGACGGGCCGCCGCCGGCCGATGGGCACGGTGCACCCCGGGGGAGGAACCGCACCGCATGAGCCTCGACGGCCTCGCGTCGATCAACCAGCGCATCGCCGCCATCCAGGCGACCATCGGGTCGCTGGCGCCGACGCCCACGACCACCACCAGCGACGCCGCGTTCGCGCAGGCGCTCGCGCAGGCCGTCGACCCGGCCGCCTCGGGCACCGCGGCGGCCGGCGCGACCGGAACCCCCGCTGCGGTGGGGGCCAGCACCGCGCGGGACGCCGACGGCGTACCCCTCGCGCTGGCCGGCTACGGCAACGGGAAGATCCCCGCCGACGCGCTGCACGAGGTCGGCAGCACCGGCCACCGGCTGTGGGCGCCGGCGGCCGACGCGCTCGAGAGCCTGATCGCCGACGCCGCGCGCGACGGCGTGACCATCGGCATCACCGACTCCTACCGGTCGTACGAGGCCCAGGTCGACGTCGCCGCCCGCAAGGGCCTGTACTCGCAGGGCGGCCTCGCCGCGGTGCCGGGCACGAGCGACCACGGCTGGGGCATGGCGGTCGACCTGAAGCTGGACGACGCGGCGCAGTCGTGGATGCGCGCGAACGGTGGCCGGTACGGCTTCGTCGAGGACACCCCGCGCGAACCCTGGCACTGGGCGTACGAGGGCTGATCTGATGCGACCCCGGGGCCACCGGGCGGCGATCCGACAGTGGAAGGTGGTGACGGACACGCCGTCGGCGTGTCCGTCACCACCTTCCACTGCCCCCGGCGGGTGCCGTGCGCCCGGGGTCAGTCGAGGATCGCGCGGGTGACCGCCACCTGCTCGGTCAGCACCCCGCCGATCGTCTGCTGGGTCTCGTTGATCCGCTCCACGACGCCGCCGATCTGCGCCAGCGACGTGATCACCCCGTCGACCTGCTGCTGGATCGTCCGCACCTTGTCACCGACCTGGGTGGTCGCCGCCGCGGTCTCGTTGGCGAGCTCCTTGACCTCGTGCGCGACGACGGCGAACCCGCGGCCCGCCTCCCCCGCGCGCGCCGCCTCGATCGTGGCGTTGAGCGCGAGCAGGTTGGTCTGCGCCGCGATGCCCTGGATGACGGTGACGACCTGGCCGATCTCGGCGCTCGACTGCCCGAGCCCCGCCACGTCCCGGTTGGCGTCCTGGGCGAGGCGTTGGCCGTCGGTGGCCACCGTCGTGGCGGCGAGCACGTTCCGCTCGACCTCCTGGATCGACGTCACGAGCTCCTCGCCCGCGGTGCGCAGCCGGGCCGCGCCCGCGTGCCGCTCGAGCGCCTGCGCCACCAGGAACGCCGTGTTGCGCAGCGCGTCCGTGCGCCCCTGCGACAGCGTCAGCGTGGTGGTCGCGAAGAAGTCCATCGTGCCGATGACCTGCCCGGCCACGACGATCGGCAGGCAGACGCCCGACTTCACGCCGACCCGCTGGGCCGCGGGCGCCCGGACGCAGTCGGTGAGCTCGCCGAGGTCCGGCACGAACACCAGGTCCCGCGCCCGCCAGGCCCGGCCGGCGAGGCCGACGCCCTCGCGGAACGACGCCGCCCGCGTCACCTCGCGGAACTCGGCGCCCGCGTCGCCCGACTCCTGGACGAAGGTGAGCGCGCGCTGCTGCTCGTCGACCCGCCAGTAGGACCCGTACGCCCAGCCGAACCCCTCGCGGATGGCCGCGAGGGCGCGGTGGAGCGCCTCCTCGGCGGTGGGCGCGCCGGTGACCTCGTGGATGACCCGGTTGACCGCCTCGATGTCCTGCAGCGCCTCGGCCTGGCGCTCGGCGGTGGCGACCCGCTCGATCGCCTGGCTCACCAGGACCCCGATGCTGCGCAGCGTCGCGAGGCGCTGCGGGGACGGGCTGAGCGTCTCCGTGGTGAAGAAGTCCATCGTGCCGGTGACGACGCCGTTCTCCAGCAGGGGGAAGCAGATCCCCGACCGGACGCCGGCCCGCTGCGCCGCGGGGGCGCGCACGCAGTCCGTGAGCTCGCCCAGGTCCGCCACGAACACCAGGTCGCGGTGCCGCCAGGCCCGACCCGACAGCCCGACGCCCTCGGTGAACGACGCCGCGCGGGTCACCCGGCGGAACTCGTCACCCGCGTCCCCGGACTCCTGGACGAAGTGCAGCGCGCGGTCGGCCTCGACCCGCCAGTACGAGCCGTACGCCCAGTCGAACCGCTCGCGGACGACGTCGAGCGCCGCGCGGACCGCCCCCTCGGACGTGGACGCCCCGGCGAGCGCGTGCACGACCGCGGTGACGGCGTCGATGTTCGCGCGGGACTCGGACAGCTCGGTGGCCGCGGTCGGCGGCTGCGGGCGGGTGCGGGTGAACACGTGGCTCCTCGTGGGTCGGTACCCCTTGCGAGGAACTCATCGACGTCCGCGGAGCCCGCGTGAGCGGATCGCGCGCCACGAACCGGGTGATTCGGGCAAACGCGGCCGTTCGGACTCAGGGGCGGGGCGGGCGGTCCGCGCCGCCGCCCCCGGTGTCGCGGTCGGGGTCACCCGCGGGGTCGTCCGCCGTGTCGTCCGCCGTGTCGTCGTCGGGGATGACCACGCGCGCGCCGAGGTCCCACGGCTGGAACACCCGCTCGCCGTCCATCCGGAACCGCAGGGTCCGCTGGGTGCGCACCCGCGGGCCGGGCGCGGCGTCGGGGTCGGGCTCGACGACGTCGCCCACGGCCGGAGGGGCGGCAGGGGCGGGGGCGGGGGCGGCGGGCCGGGCGGGCGCGGACGGCGGGGCGGGCCGCACGGCGGAGGCGGAGGCGCCGCCGCCCTCGGGCCGGAGCTCCCCCTCCCCCAGCAGGACGTCGTCCAGCCGCCGGTAGCGGAACTCGGCCTCGCGGCGGTTCCGCTCGATCCACATCGTCATCAGGTCGAGCACCTCGGTCTCCAGGTGCGCGGGCCGGCGCTGCGCCTCCCGCCGACGGCTGACGAGCCCCGCCTCCTCGAGTACGCGCAGGTGCTTGGACACCGCCTGCGGCGAGACGTCGTAGGGGGCCGCGAGGGCGCCGACCGTGGCGTCGCCGGACGCGAGCCGGGCCACCAGGTCGCGGCGCAGCGGGTCGGCGAGCGCCGCGAACACCTGCGACAGGGGGTCGGCGGCCACGGGTCCTCCTGACGGGTGGGTGGGTGACGGCTGCCGTAGCGTGCCACGCCGCCCGCCGCGACCACAACCAGGCAGTTGCGCAACGCACCGGGCGCAGGGGGTGGTAGCGGCCGGGCGGGAGGGGCGGTCGCGGCCGGGCGCGGGGGCGGTCGCTCCCGCGCGCCCGACCCCTCGCCGGGCGCGCGACGACGGCCGCGCGCCGGGCGGGAGGGTCCCCGCCGCGACGCGCGGCCGCCGGTCCGGTGCCGGCCGGTCGACGCCCGAGCGGTCAGCGCCCGGCCGTCACCCGGCCCCGCCCGGTCGCGCCGCCCGCCGCCGGACCGCGTGCCGCCGGACCAGCAGCAGCCCGACGCCCCAGAGCACCAGGCCCGCGGCCCACCACGGCGCCTCCCGGCCGATGTCGCTGCCGGTCACGGCGAGCGGGTCGGACGCGGCGGACGCCGGGTCCGCCGGGTCGTCGGCCGCCGCCAGCACCTCGGAGGCGTAGTACGTCACCGGGAGCGAGGCGGTGCCACCGGGGGTGACCACGACGATCTCCGCGGCGCCCGGGGCGCAGGGCGGGGCGGTGAACGTCAGCGACGTCCCGTCCGCGGCGACCGCGACCTGCTCGGCCGGCACGAGGGTGCCGCAGACGACCACCGACGTATCGCTCGGGACGAACCCGGTGCCGCCCACGGTGACGGGCGTACCCCCGCCCGCGTCGAGGTCGGACGGGTCGGCGCCCGTGGCGACCGGCGCGGCCGGCACCGGGGCGGCGTCCGCGTCGTACTCGTAGCCGAGCGTCACCGCGTCGACGCCGGCCACGGAGACCACGAGGGGCCACACGCCCTCCGGCCCGGGCGGGCTCACCGCGACGACCGCGGTGCCCGAGAGGACCGCCACCGACTCGGCCGAGGTGCCGCCGAAGGTCACCGCGGTCTGGCCCGGGACGAACCCGGTCCCGGTGATCAGCACGGTCTGGCCGCCCGACGTCGGGCCCACCCGCGGCGCGTAGTACGCCACCCGCAGCACCGGGCCGCCGGCCGGGGTCTGGTAGGTGTACGCCCCCGGGAGGACACCCGTGCCCGCGGCGTTGGTCACCGCGACGTCCACCGGGCCCGCGCCGTGCGCCGGCGTGGTGACGACGACGCTGTCGGCCGTCGGCGTGCCGACGATCGTGGCCGGGACGCCGCCGAACGTGACGCCGGAGACCGTGCCGAGGCCGGTGCCGGTGCCGGTGAGCGTCACCGTGGTGCCGCCCGCGGTCGGGCCCGCGTCCGGCGTGAGGCCGCCGAGGAAGGGGCCGCCCTCGGGGACGTAGCCGTACCCGCCGGCGCGCACCGCGTCGGCGCCCGGCAGCTCGACCACGACGTCCGCCGGGCCGGCCGCACCGGCCGGCGCGACGACCGTCAGTCCGCCGGGGACCACCGTCAGGCCGGTGGCCGGGACGCCGCCGAACGTGACGCCCGTGGCCGCGGCCAGGCCGGACCCGGAGATCGTCACCGTCGTGCCGCCCGCGACCGGGCCCTGCGCCGGGGACAGCCCCGTGAGCACGGGGCCGGCGTAGGTCACCGTGCCGGCGGCCACCTCTCCGGCCGGGAAGGTGATCACCACGGGGGCGGCGCCGGCGGTCTCGCTCGCCGGCAGCGTGCCGGTGAGGGTCGTGCCGTCGGCCGAGGGGACCGCGTCCGCGACGGCCACGCCGCCGACCGTGAGGCCGGTGGCGTCCGCCAGGCCGGTGCCGGTGACCGTGATCGGCACGCCGCCCGCGGTGGGCGCCGTCGCCGGGGTCACCGAGGCGACCGTGGCGCCGCTGCCGTCCTCGACGTAGGTGAGGTCGCCCGCGGGCACCTCGCCGCCGCCGGGGTAGGTGACGACGACCGCCGCCGGGCCCGTCCCGGGGCCCGGGGGCGCCGTGAACGTGATCGACGTGCCGTCGTCGGCCACCACGACGTCCCCCGCCGCGGTGCCGCCGACCGTCACCCCGGTGGCCCCGGTCAGCCCGGTGCCGGTGAGGGTCACGGCGACGCCGCCCGCGAGCGGGACCTCGGCCGGGTCCAGGCCGGTGACGTCGGCGTCCGAGCCGTCGGCCTGGTAGGTGAACGCCTCGGCGAGCGTGGCGTCCGCGCCCGGCGCGACCAGCACCAGGTCGACGGCGCCCGGCGCGTGCTCCGGCGTCGTGAAGGTCACCGACGTCGCGGTCACGGCGGACGGGGTCACCGCCACGCCGTCCACCAGGACCCCGGTCACGGCGCCCAGGCCGGTGCCCGTCAGCGTGACGGACGTGCCGCCGGACTGCGGGCCGACGGCCGGCTCGACCGAGTCGACGGCCGGGAGGGCGTAGGTGACCACGCCCGCCGGGAGCGCGCCCGCCGGGAACTCGAGCTGCACCGGGACGCCGCCGGGGGCGTCGGACGGCGGCAGCACGACGGTGACCTCGGTGCCGGACACCACCGTGAAGTCCACGGGGCTGCCCGCGACGGTCACGCCGGAGACGCCGTCCAGGCCGGTGCCGGTCACGGTCACCGTCCCGCCCGCCGTCGGGACCGTCGCCGGCTCGACGCCGTCGACGGTGGAGGCCGAGCCGTCGTCGGCGTAGCCGAGGTCGCCCGCGGCCACCTCGCCGTCCGCCGGGTAGGCGATCACGACCGGGTCGGCGCCCGGCTCGGTGCCCGGGGGCGCCGTGAACGTGATCGACGTGCCGTCGTCCGCCACGACGACGTCCGCGGCGGCGACGCCGCCGACGGTCACGCCCGTGGCCCCGGTGAGACCGGTGCCGGTGATCGTGACCGGGACGCCGCCCGCGAGCGGGACGGTGCCCGGCTCGAGCCCGCCGACCACCGCGTCGGAGCCGTCCACCAGGTAGGTGAAGGCGTCCGGCACCTCGAGGTCGGCACCCGGCTGGACCAGCACCAGGCCGACCGGGCCTGGTGCGTGCTCCGGCGTCTCGAAGGTCACCGACGTCGCGGTCACCTCCGTCGGCGTCACCTGGACGCCGTCCACCAGCACCGCGGTCACGGCGCCGAGCCCGGTCCCCGTCAGCGTGACGGACGTGCCGCCGGACTGCGGGCCCTCGGCCGGGTCGACCGCGGTGGCCGTCGACGCGACGTACGTGACGTCGCCGGCCGGCAGCGTGCCCGCCGGGAACTCGAGCACGACCGGGACGGCGCCCGGCGTCTCCGTCGGCGGCAGCTGCACGGTCACCTCGGTGCCGGACACCACCGTGACGGCCACGGGGGTGCCGCCGACGGTGGCGCCGGAGACCCCGCCGAGGCCGGTCCCGGTCACGGTGACCGGGCCGCCCGCCGTCGGGACCGTCGCCGGCTCGACGCCGTCGACCGCCGAGGCCGACCCGTCGTCGGCGTAGGTGAGGTCGCCCGCGGGCACCTCGCCGCCACCCGGGTAGGTGATCACGACCGGCTCGGCCCCCGGCTCGGCGCCCGGGGGCGTCGTGAAGGTGATCGAGGTGCCGTCGTCCGCGACCACGACGTCCGTCGCCGGCTCGCCGCCGACCGTGACGCCGGTCGCACCGGTCAGGCCGGTCCCCGTGATCGTGACCGGGACGCCGCCCGCGAGCGGCACCGTGCCCGGCGTCAGGTCGCCGACCACCGCGTCGGACCCGTCGGCCTGGTACGTGAACGCGCCCGCCAGGGTCACGTCCGCGCCCGGCTGCTCCAGCACCAGGTCGACCGCCCCTGGTGCGTGCTCCGGCGTCTCGAAGGTCACCGACGTCGCGGTCACCTCCGTCGGCGTCACGGCGACCCCGTCCACGAGCACGGCGGTGACCGCGCCCAGGTCGGTGCCGGTGACGGTCACCCCGGTGCCGCCGGACCGCGGGCCTACCGCGGGGTCCACGGCCGTGACGGTCGAGGCGACGTACTCCAGGGCCCCCGCGAGCACCGTGGCGCCCGACGGGAAGCCGAGCACGACGGCGACCTCGCCCGCGGCGTCCGCCGGCGGGATCGTCACGGTGATCCCGGTGTCGCTCTGCGTCTCCAGCGGGACGGCCACGCCGCCGACGGTCACCGACCCGACGCCCGCCAGGCCCGTGCCGGTGAGGGTCAGCGTGCCGCCCCCGGCCGTCGGGCTGGTGGCGGGGTCGGTCGCGTCGACCGTCGCGCCGGTGCCGTCGTCCACGTAGGTGAAGCCGTCCGCCAGCGTGGCGTCGACCCCGGGCAGCTGCACGACCACGTCCACCGGGCCGGCGGTGCCGGGCGGCGTCGTGACGGTGAGGCCGGTGCCGTCGGGGGCCACGGCGACACCCACGCCGGGGGTGCCGCCGAGCAGCACGCCCGCGGCGCCGGCGAGCCCCGTGCCGGTGACGGTCACGAGCGTGCCCCCGCCGGTGCCGCCCACGGCCGGGGCGACCCCGGTCACGGTCGGCGCGACGTACGTGATCTCGCCGGCCGGGAGCGTGCCCTCGGGGAAGACGACGACCACGGCGGCCGGGCCCGCGGCGTCGGAGGCCGGCAGCACCGCGGAGACCGAGGTGCCGTCGGGCGACGCCGTCACGCCGGTGGCGGGGACGCCGCCCACGGTCAGGCCGGTGGCGCCCGTCAGGCCGGTGCCGGTGACCGTGACGGTCCCGCCGCCCGCGGTCGGGCTGGTCGTCGGCGTGACGCCGGTGACGGTCGCGCCGGAGCCGTCCTCCAGGTAGGTGAACCCGCCGGGGAGCGTCGCGTCCGGCCCGGGCAGGGCCACGACGACGTCCACCGGGCCCGCCCCGTGCGGCGGGGAGGTCACGGTGATCGACGTGCCGTCGGCGGCGACGTCGACGACCTCGGCCGCGACCCCGCCGAACGCGACGCCGGTGGCGCCGGCCAGGCCGGTGCCGGTCAGCGTGACGGACGTGCCGCCCGCCGCGAGCCCCTCGGCCGGGTCGGCCCCGGCCAGCGTGGGCGCCACGTACTCGAGCGCACCCGCCGCGACCGTGCCGGCCGGGAACGCCAGGACGACGTCCGCGGGGCCGGCGGCCTCCGCTGCCGGGATCGTGACGGTCACCGAGGTGCCGTCCGGGGCGACCACCAGGTCGCCCGCCGGGACGCCGCCGACGGTCACGCCGGTCACCGCGCCGAGGCCGGCGCCGGTGACGGTGAGCGTGCCGCCGCCCGCCGTGGGGCTCCGGGCCGGGTCGAGGCCGTCGACCGTCGCCGACCCGCCGTCGTCCAGGTAGGTGAACGCGCCCGCGAGGACCGCGTCCGCGCCGGTCAGCTCGACGACGACGTCCACGGCGCCCGGCGCGTGCGCCGGCGTCGTGACCGTGAGGCCGGTGCCGTCCGGGGCGACCGCCGTGATCGGTGCCGGCTCGCCGCCGAACGTGACGCCCGAGGCGCCGGTCAGCCCGGTGCCGGTGAGCGTGACGGACGACCCGCCCGCCGCGGGGCCCTCGGCCGGGTCGACGCCCGTGAGCGCCGGCGCCACGTAGGTCACCGTGCCGGCGACGGCGGAGCCCGCCTCGAAGATCAGGGTGACCGTCGCCGGGCCGCCCGCCTCGGACGGCGGCGCGGTCACCGAGACCGCGGTGCCGTCCGGGGCGACCGCGAGTCCGTCCGCGAGGACGCCGCCGACCGTGACGCCGGTGACGGCGCCCAGGCCGGTGCCGGAGACGGTGATCGTGGTGCCGCCGGTGGTCGGGACCTCGGCCGGGGCCAGGCCCGTCACGTCGGCCCCGGAGCCGTCGTCCAGGTAGAGGTAGCCGTTGTCGAGCACCGCGTCGGCGCCCGGCAGCGTCACCACGACGTCGGCCGCGCCGGGTGCCCCCGGCGGGGCCGTGACGGTCACCGAGGTGCCGTCGGGCGCGACCGCGACGATCTCGGCGGGCGCCCCGCCGACGGCGACCTCGGTGGCCGCGCCCAGCCCGGTGCCGGTGAGCACCAGCTGGTTGCCGCCGGAGCTGACGCCGAACACCGGCTGCACGCCCGTGACGGCCGGCGCGAGCAGCTCGACCGTGCCCGCGGGCACCTCGCCGCCCGGGAACTGCAGGACGACGTCCTGCGGACCGCCGGCCTCGGCGGGCGGCACGGTGCCGGTGACGGCGCCGTCGGCCGCCACGAGGTCGACGACCGGGACGCCGCCGACGGTCATGCCCGTCGCGCCGGCGAGGCCGGAGCCCGTGACCGTGACGGTGCCGCCGGAGGTCGGCAGCGCGGCCGGGGCCACGCCGTCGACCACGGCGTCCGCGCCGTCGTCGAGGTAGGTGAAGGTGAGCCCCGCCGGGTCGGCGCCCGGGAGCTCGACCGCCACCGTGACGTCGCCCGCCCCCTGCGCGGGCGACGTCACGGTGATCTCCCCCGGGCCGACGACGGCCAGGTCCGTGGCGGCCACGCCGCCGAAGGTCACGTCGGTCGCGGCCTCGAGGCCGGTCCCGGTGAGCGTGACCGTGGTGCCGCCGGAGGTCGGGCCCTCGGCGGGGTCGAGCGCGTCGAGCGTCGGGGCGACGTACGTGAGGTCGCCCGCCTCGACGGTGCCCAGCGGGAACGCGATCACCACCGGGGCGGCGCCGCCGGTCTCGCCGGCCGGCGTCGTGAACGTGAGGGTGCCGCTGCCGGGGGCGACGACCACGTCGGTCGCGGGGACGCCGCCGACGGTGACGCCGGTGGCGCCCGTCAGGCCGGTGCCGGTGACCGTCACGGTGGTGCCGCCCGCGGTGGGCACCTCGGCCGGCGCGAGGCCGTCGACCGTCGCGTCCGTGCCGTCCGCGAGGTAGGTGAACCCGGCGGGCAGCAGCGAGTCGCCGCCCTCGTTGGTGACGGTGAGCGTCACCGGGCCCGCCGCGTGCGGCGGCGAGGTGACGGTCAGCCCGGTGCCGCTGACGACGTCCAGGCCGGTGCCGGGCACGCCGTCGAACAGCACCCCGGACACGGTGGCCAGGTCGGTGCCGGTGAGCGTGACGACCGTGCCGCCCGCGACCGGGCCCTCGGCCGGGTCGACCCCGG
Source organism: Cellulomonas sp. PS-H5 (assembly GCF_019265565.1). Lineage (NCBI taxonomy): Bacteria > Bacillati > Actinomycetota > Actinomycetes > Micrococcales > Cellulomonadaceae > Cellulomonas > Cellulomonas sp. PS-H5. Next base: position 84,975 of record NZ_JAHVCI010000003.1, on the reverse strand, counting down.
TCACCGTGGCGGCGCCCTCCGCGAGGAAGGCGTAGCCGCTGGCCGCCGTGGCGTCGAGCCCCGGCAGGGCCACGACGACGTCGACCGCGCCGGGTGCGTGCGCCGGCGTCGTGACGGTGAGCTCGGTGTCGCTCACGACGTCCAGGCCGGTGCCCGCGACGCCGTCGAACGTGACGCCGGTCGCGCCGGCCAGGCCGGTGCCGGTGAGGGTCACCGTCGTGCCGCCCTGGTCGGTGCCCTGCGCGGGGCTGAGCGCGATCGTCGGGGCGACGTAGACGAGCGGTCCGGCGACGACCTGGCCGCCCGGGAACACCAGCGCCACGTCGACCGGTCCGGCCGCGGCCGAGGCCGGGATCGTGCCGGACACGCCCGTGCCGTCGGGCGCGACGGTCAGGCCGGTGGCGGCGGTGCCGCCGACCAGCAGACCGGTCGCGCCGGCCAGGCCGGTGCCCGTGACGGTCAGCGTGCCGCCGCCGGCGGTCGGGCTGGTGGCGGGCGTCAGGCCGGTCACGGTCGCGCCGGTGCCGTCGTCGAGGTACGTGAACGCGCCCGCGGCGGTCGCGTCCGCGCCGGGCGCCACGACCACCACGTCGACCGGCCCCGGCGCGTGCGCCGGTGCGGTCACGGTCAGCGAGGTGGGCGACTGCGCGGTGATCGTGGCGGTCTGGCCCCCGAGCGTCACGCCGGTGGCCGGACCGAAGCCCGTGCCCGTGAGCGTGACCGCCGTGCCGCCGGCCGCCGGGCCCTGCGCCGGGGCGACCGCGGTGATCGTCGGCGCCACGTAGGTGACGGTCCCCGCGGCGCGCGTGCCGGCCGGGAACTGCACGACGACGGGCGCGGCGCCCGCGGTCTCGCGGGCCGGCACGGTCGCCGTGATGCCCGTGGGCGTGGCGGTCACGCCGGTCGCCGCGACGCCGCCGACGGTGACGCCGGTGGCGCCGCCGAGGCCGGTGCCGCTGATCGTGACGGTGGTGCCGCCCGCCGTGGGCACCTGCGCCGGTGCCACGCCCGTGAACGTCGCGCCGGAGCCGTCGTCCAGGTAGGTGAACGGGTCCGCGGCGGTGGTGGTGCCGGCCGGGTTGGTCACCGCGACCGCCACCGGGCCCGCCGCGTGCGGCGGGGTGGTCACCGTGAGGGACGTCGCGGTGCGCGCGGTGATGGTGCCGGGCGTGCCGCCGAACGTGACGGCGGTGGCGTTGCCCAGGTTCGTGCCCGTGAGCGTGACGGCGGTGCCGCCGGCCGCGGGCCCCTCCGCGGGCGTGATCGTGGCCACGGTCGGGTTGGTGGGCGGGACGTAGGTGAAGGCGCCGGTCGCGGAGGCGTCCGCGCCGGGGAGCGTCACGGTCACCGGGACCGTGCCCGCCGCGTGCGGCGGCGTGACGGCGGTGACGGACGTCGGCGTGCTCGCGGTGACCGTGCCGGCGACGCCGCCGAACGAGATCCCCGTCGCGCCGGCCAGGCCGGTCCCGGTGATCGTCACGGTCGTGCCGCCGGCCGTCGTCCCCTGCGGCGGGTCGACCGCGGAGATCGTCGGCGCGACGTACGTGAAGCTGCCCGCGGCGACGTCGCCGGTCGGGCGGTTCACCACGATCGGGACCGCGCCCGCGGCCTCGGCCGCCGGGGTGACCGCGGTCAGCGAGGTGCCGTCGGCGGACGGGGTGACCGAGGTGGCCGGGACGCCCCCGACGGTGACGCCGGTGGCGTTCTGCAGGCCGTTGCCCGTCACCGTGACGACGGTGCCGCCGGAGGTCGGGCCGGTGGTCGGCGCGACCGAGGCGACCGTGGCGTTCGGCGCCTGGCAGGACGCCTGGGCGAGCACGATCGTGCCCAGCGGGACGTTGACGGTGGTGCCGGTCAGCGTGACGGTCGCCGACAGGCCGAGGTCGACGAGGACCGCCGCGGACGACGCGCTGGTCGCCGTGGTGGTCGTGACCTGGCGCGCGGTGGCGTTGAGGCGCGCCCCGGCGAGGCCCAGCACGTTGACGTTCGCGCCCGCCGAGACCGTCGGCGTGCTCGCGTTCAGCGTCACGGCCTGGCCGAGCAGGCGCAGGTTGGCGACGTTCGCGGCCGCGGCGGGCGCCGCCCCCGCGGGGCAGGTGGCGGTCGCGCTCACCGCGTCGAGGGCGACGGCGCTCAGGCCGAGGACGCCGATGTTGACGCCGGCGATCTCGGACGTCGCGGTCGACCCGGCCGCGGTCCGCGTCGCCGTCGTGCTGGTGACGCTCCCCGCGGTCGTGACCCCGAGGCCACCGACGCCGAGGTTGAGCAGGCCGCTCTGGCTCGTCCCGCCCCCGGGCGGCGCGACCGCCGTGCCGAGCGTGGTCGTCAGCCCCACCAGGGGGATGTTGACCAGCGGCGGGATGGAGATGCCCGCGTTGAGGTTGATCGCCACGCTCGTGGCGCTGGCGTCCCCTGGTGCCGCCTGTGCGGCCGTCGGGGCGAAGACCATCGCTCCCGACGCCAGGATCGCCGCGGTCGCTCCCGCGACCAGCTTTCGGGCATGCTGCAGCGCACCCACCATCATCCGTCCCCCCTGCAGCGACGACGTCGCCACGAATGTCGTGTTGACGGCATGCAACACAGGAGGGCGCGACCTCGCGAACCCGGCAACCGCATTCCGCGACGGCGCCACATTCGCATTTCGGACATTCGCGATCAAAGCAAACCCTCGTGGCGTCCCGGCCCCTCGGCGTCGGTGCAGGTCAGGCCGTGGCCAGGTGACTCAGGTCACAAGATGGTCACGATCATGCGTGGCCCCACCGACTTGATAAGCCGATCGGGTGGTGCCGGGGGTGAACTCGCCTCACCCGGACGTGGTCAGCACCTGCTCCGGCCCGACCGTGGTTCCGGCCGCATTCGTCGCCACCACGCGGAACCGGTAGGTCGTCCCCGGCGCGAGCCCGGTGAGCCCGACCGTGGCCGCCCGCTCCCAGGACGCAGCGGCGAACGGCACCTCGACGCTCCGCGAGGCCCAGCCCGCCCCCCACTCCACGTGCACCGTGGTGTCGAGGCCGCGCGGGTGCACCCGCAGCTGCGCGGTGGCGCCCGTGCGGGTGACGCCCGTGGCCGCGAGCGCCCGCACCGTCGGCGATCCCGGGGTGTCGAACGTCCTGGTCAGCGTGGTGCTGCCCGCCGCCGTCGTCGCGGTGGCCGTCCACCGGTACCGCGTGCCCGGGACCAGGCCGACGAGGTCGTGGGCGACCTCCTGCGCGGCTGCCGACGCGGCGAGCGGGCGCTCGACGCGGCCGCTCTCGGCCCCGCCCTCGGGTCCCCAGGCGATGCGGACCGTCCCGGCCAGGCCGGCGGGGTCCGCCCAGGCGCGCACCCGGGCCGCGGTCCCGGTGACGCCGCTCTCGGCGCCGGTGACCACCGGTGGCGCGGCGACGACGACCGTCCGCGCGTCGGTGGCGGTGCGGCCGGCGGCGTCCGTGACCGTCAGCCGCGCGGTCACCGTCCCCGCGGCGTAGGTGTGCGTGACGACGCCGGGCTGCCCGGTGCCCGTCCGGGTCGTGCCGTCGCCGAGGGCGAGGGTCCAGCGGGTGACGCCGCCACCCGTCGCGGCGCCGCCGCCCGTGCTGCGCGCGAGGTCGAACGTGACCGCGAGCGGCGCCGGTCCGACCAGGGCGGACGGGCGCAGGTCCGCGGTCGGCCCGGCGTTCGCCACCGGCCGGGCGACCGCGGCGGCGTAGGCGGCGCGCGCCGGCTCCGAGCCGGCCACCGCCCACGGGCAGGTGCCCGTCCCCTCGAACGACGACGCCACGTCGAGCCCCGGCCAGGCGCCGAGGTACGCGACCGCCTCGGTCAGCCAGGCGGCGCGCCGCGCGGGGTCCGCGGGGTCGGCGGCGGTGCCGAACTCCGCCAGCACCGCCTGCTTGCCGCGCGCCTCCGCCCACCGGCGGAACGGACCGGCCACCTCGGCGAGCGACCGCCACCCGGCCGGCTTGCCCGCGGCGCAGCCGTACCAGTTGTAGGCGTCCAGCCCCACCCGGTCCACGACGTCGTCCCCCGGGTAGAACGCCTCCGCGCCCGCGGTCGACGGCGCCGACCCGAAGCTGCCCGGCGTCACCACCCAGGTCCAGCGCACGTCCCGCACGCCCGCGTCGCGGAACACCTGCACGTAGTGCCGCCAGGCCGCCCGGAACTCCGCCGGGGTGCCCCAGCCCTGCGCGATGTCGGCCTCGTGGTGCAGCGTCAGGTACACCGGGACGCCCAGGGCGGCGACGCCCGCGGCCTGCCGGCGGATGTCGCCGTCGACGGTGCCGGACGCGATCGCCGACCACGGGACCACCGAGCCGTCGAGGCGCTTCGGCCAGATCGACAGCAGCGGGGTGCGGCCCCGGGCGACGGAGTCCGCGACCGGGCCCGCGGGCTGGGCGTCGTCCCACCGGCTGTACCAGCGGTGCACGTCGAGCCGGCGACCGAGCGCGTCCTCGAACCCCGCGACGGCCGCCGCGGCGTCGGGGGCGGAGCCGCGGTCGACGTGCGCGCCGAGGCGGAAGCCGTCGGTGCTGGTCGGGGCGGTCGAGGCGGTGGCGCCGGCCGTGCCGGCGGTGACGGAGGCCGTGCCGGCTGCAGCCGAGGCGGCGGCCGGTGCGGCGAGCGCGAGCACCGTCGCCAGCGCGGCGACGAGAGCGGCGCCCCTGCGGGCGCGGGTCGGTGCGGACATGCGGATCCCCCTGCGTGCGGGCGCGCGCGGGCGCCCCGTCGTGCGGTGCTGCGGTGACCGGCCGCGCCGGTGGCGGGCCGGTGGCGCGGGGGCGACGTCGCCCCCGCGGACTGCCGCGACGAGCGCGGCGCGCGGTGGTGCGGGGTGGTCGTGCGCGGTGGTGCGGTCGGCGCCGGCCCTCGGGCACGGGCACCTGCTGCCGCGGTCTCGTCACGCGGCGTCGCCCGGTCCTCCGGGCGGGACGGCGGGCCGGGCCCGCACGTCCACCATCGACAACGCGCGCGGCCCTCTGAGCCCTCCACCCCCGCGTGTGCCCCTGCTCACACCCGCGAGCCTCGACGCGGGCGATCGCCGGGCCGAGCGGCGACCGCCGCGTCGAGGGAGCAACCGACGCGTCGAGGGGGTAGCCCGGGATTGCTCGCTCGGCGCGTCGGCTGCTCGCTCGGCGCCGGGCGGCACGCACGCTCGCCGCGCGCGACCGCGCCAGCGCGCCGATACTCGGCCCGGTGACCACCGACACCGCCACCGAGAAGTCCCCCGGCCTCCGCCGGGCCGTGACCGGTCCGCTGCTGTTCCTGTTCATCCTCGGAGACGTACTCGGCGCGGGCGTGTACGCGCTGGTCGGCGAGCTCGGCGCCGAGGCGGGCGGCGCCATCTGGCTGCCGCTGCTGGTCGCGCTGGGCATGGCCCTGCTGACGGCGGCCTCGTACGCCGAGCTCGTCACCAAGTACCCGAAGGCCGGTGGGTCCGCGGTGTTCGCGCAGCGCGCGTTGGGCAGCCCGCTGGTGTCGTTCCTCGTCGGCTTCTGCATGCTCGCGGCGGGCGTCACCTCGGCGGCCGGCCTCGCGCTGGCGTTCGGCGGCGACTACCTCTCGGTGTTCCTGGACCTGCCGCCGGTGCTCACCGCGATCGTGTTCCTCGCCCTGGTGGCGGCGCTGAACATGCGCGGCATCCAGGAGTCGCTGCGCGCGAACGTCGTCATGACGTCGATCGAGCTGTCCGGCCTGGTCCTCGTCGTGATCCTGGGCGCCGTCGTCCTGGGTCGCGGCGACGGCGACCCCGGCCGCGTGCTGGAGCTGCCCACTGAGACGTCGTGGGCCGCGGCGATCCTGGGCGGGGCGCTGATCGCGTTCTACTCGTTCGTCGGGTTCGAGACCTCCGCCAACCTGGCCGAGGAGGTCACCGACGTCCGCCGCGTCTACCCGCGCGCGCTGTTCGGGGCCCTGCTCGCCGCGGGCGTGGTCTACCTGCTGGTGGGGCTCGTCGCCCCGGCGGTCGTCGCGCCCGAGGACCTCGCCGCCTCCAGCGGACCGCTCCTGGAGGTCGTGCGCGCGGCCGGCGGCGTCCCCCTCGAGATCTTCTCCGCGGTGGCGCTGGTCGCGGTCGCGAACGGCGCGCTGCTGACGATGATCATGGCCAGCCGGCTCACCTACGGCATGGCGCAGGAGGGCCTGCTGCCTCCGGTGCTCGGGCGGGTGCTGCCGGGCCGCCGCACCCCGTGGGTCGCGATCGTCGTCACCACGGTCGTCGCGATGGTGCTGGCCGCCACCGGCGAGCTCGTCGACCTGGCGTCGACGGTCGTCCTGCTGCTGCTGTTCGTCTTCCTCAGCACCAACGTGGCCGTCCTCGTCCTGCGCCGGGACCGGGTCGACCACCCGCACTTCCGGGCCTGGACCGCGCTCCCGGTGCTCGCCATCGTCACCTGCGTCGTCCTGCTGACCCAGCAGGAGGCACGGCACTGGGCGCTCGCCGGGGTGCTGCTCGCGGTCGGGCTGGTGCTGCACCTGGTGACGCGGCGGGCGAGCCGGCGGGCCTCGGCCGAGACCGGCGCGCCGACGCGCTGACCTGCTCCGACGCGCGGGGGCACCGGGTCGGGGACGACGGTCCCGGCGGCGCGGAATAGATCGGCGCACGCCCTCGTTGGGGCGCAAGTACATGCAAACGCATCGACTTGAGGAGCGCGAGATGCAGTTCGGAGTCTTCACGGTCAGCGACATCACGCCTGACCCCCACACGGGCCGCGCGCCCGACGACACCGAGCGCGTCCGGTCGATCCTCGCGATCGCCGAGCACGCGGAGGAGGTCGGCCTCGACGTCTTCGCGACCGGCGAGCACCACAACCCGCCGTTCGTCGCGTCGTCCCCGACCACGATGCTCGGCTACCTCGCCGGGCGCACCAAGAACATCGTGCTGTCGACCGCCACGACCCTCATCACCACGAACGACCCGGTCCGGCTGGCCGAGGAGTACGCGATGCTCCAGGTCGTCTCCGACGGCCGGATGGACCTCATGATGGGCCGCGGCAACACCGGCCCCGTCTACCCGTGGTTCGGCCAGGACATCCGCCAGGGCATCCCGCTGGCGATCGAGAACTACGCCCTGCTCCGCCGCCTCTGGGAGGAGGAGGTCGTCGACTGGGAGGGCAAGTTCCGCACGCCGCTGCAGGGCTTCACCTCGACCCCGCGGCCGCTGGACGGCGTCCCGCCGTTCGTGTGGCACGGCTCGATCCGCAGCCCCGAGATCGCCGAGCAGGCCGCCTACTACGGCGACGGCTTCTTCCACAACAACATCTTCTGGCCGATGAGCCACACCAAGCAGATGGTGCAGTTCTACCGGCAGCGGTTCGAGCACTACGGCCACGGCCGCGCGGACCAGGCGATCGTCGGCCTCGGCGGTCAGGTGTTCATGCGGAAGAACTCGCAGGACGCCGTGGACGAGTTCCGGCCCTACTTCGACAACGCGCCGGTCTACGGCCACGGCCCGTCGCTGGAGGACTTCTCCGCGCAGACGCCGCTGACCGTCGGCTCGCCGCAGCAGGTCATCGACCGGTACGCCGCCATGCGGCACGACGTCGGCCACTACCAGCGCCAGCTGTTCCTCATCGACCACGCGGGCCTGCCGCTCAAGACCGTCTTCGAGCAGCTCGACATCCTGGGCGGCGAGGTCGTCCCGGTGCTCCGCAAGGAGATGGAGTCCGACCGCCCCGCCGACGTCCCGTCCGGCCCGCCCACGCACGCCGAGCGCGTCGCGAAGGCCCGCGCCGCCGGCCAGGTGCACGAGCAGACCGTCGCCGCCGCGGACCACTGGACCGGGAAGACGGCCGAGGACGACGCCGCGGCCGCCGACGCGGTCACCGCCCGGCAGGGCGCCGCGTTCGGCCTCTGACCGGAGGAACAACCCCGTCGGGTGGACGGTTCTGACCGGAACGCCGTCGGCGTGGCCGGCCGGACCTTCCACCCGGCACCCCGCACCACCCCGCGCACCACCCCAGCAGGACCTCCGAAGGAGCACGCCATGACCCAGCGCTCGATCGTCGCGCTGTCGGCCGGCCTCGGCCAGCCGTCCTCGACCCGTCTGCTCGCCGACCGCCTCGCCGAGGCGACCGCGACCGAGCTCGCCGACCGCGGGCAGCGCCCGGAGGTCCGCGTCGTCGAGCTGCGCGACCACGCGCACGACATCGTCAACGCGATGCTGACCGGCGTGCCCAGCCCCGCGCTGGCCGAGGTGATCGAGGCCGTGACCGGCGCCGACGCGCTCATCGCGGTCACCCCGCTGTTCACGACGACCTACTCGGGCCTGTTCAAGTCGTTCGTCGACATCCTCGACAAGGACTCGCTGGTGGGCCTGCCCGTGCTGCTCGGTGCGACCGGCGGCACCGCCCGGCACTCCCTGGCGCTCGAGTACTCGATCCGCCCGCTGTTCACCTACCTGCGGGCCGACGTCGCCACGACCTCGGTGTTCGCCGCGACCGACGACTGGGCCGCCGGTGCCACCGCCGACGAGCCGAGCCCGCTGCCCGCGCGCATCCGCCGCGCCGGCGCCGAGCTCGCCACGACCGTCGCCGCCCGCGGGCCGCGCGGGCCGCAGGACCCGTTCGCCGGCGCCCCGTCCTTCGCGGACCTGCTGGGCGGCTGAGCCGCGCGCGTCAGTCGCGCGCCAGCAGCACCACCGTCGCGTCGTCGTCCGACGCCGGGTCCCGCAGCCGCGCCACGAGCGCGTCCAGGTCCCCCGGCACCGGGCGGCCGACCGCCTCGGCGGTCCGGGCGAGGGCGTCGCGCAGCGACTCCCGCCGCCGCTCGATCACCCCGTCCGTGAACAGCAGCAGCGCGTCGCCGGGCGCGAGCGTCGTCCGGCCCGCGGCGGGCTCCCCCGCGAGCAGGCCGATCAGCGGCGAGCCCAGCACGGGCTCCCACGCCGCGGACCCGTCCGCGCGCACCACGAGCGGCGGCAGGTGCCCCGCCCCGGAGTACTCCACCTCGCCGGTGGCGGGGTCGAGCAGGGCGACCGCCATGGTCGCCATCTGCCCCGGCAGGGTCCACCGCGCGAGCGCGGCGACCCGCGACAGCACCACGGCGGGCGGTGCGGCGTCCAGCAGGTAGGCGCGGGTGGCGTTGCGCAGCTGGCCCATCGCCGCCGCCGTCGCGAGGCCGTGGCCCGTGACGTCGCCGACGGTGAGCGCGAGCCGCCCGTCGGCCAGCCGCAGCACGTCGTACCAGTCGCCGCCGACCTGCCCGGTCCCGGCGGGCTCGTACCGTGCGTCCACCGACCAGCCCGGCAGCAGCGGCAGCGACGTGGGCAGCAGGGTCCGCTGGATCGCGCGCGCGGCGTTGACCTCGGCCCGCCCACGGCGGAACAGCGCCTCCACGAGGTACGTCCGCAGGTCGGCCGCGTTCTGCACGTGCTGGTCGTCCCACGGCAGCGAGCGCCCGCGGACCTGCTCGCGCCACAGGTCGAACGACTGCCGCGGGCCGAGCCGCACCCCGTCGCCCTCCGGCACCGCGATCATCTTGTGGTGCGGGTCGCCGCCCCAGTCGACGGTGCGCACGACCTCGCCGCGCAGCCAGACGACCGTCCCGCCGTCGGGCAGGGCCACCGCGACCGCGCCGGCGATCCCGGGCACGTCGGGCGCGCCCGGCTCCTCGGGCAGCCGGTCGGTGGCCAGCACCTCGTCCGCGGAGGACGCCCACGCCGCGATCTTCCGGCAGGCCTCGCCGTCGGGCACCCGGCCCCGGGTCAGCACGTCCGCGCCGACGCTGACCACCACGCCGTCGGCAGGGACCAGGGTCAGCAGGTCGTCGGTCCGGGTCAGCGCCTGCGCCAGCCGCACCTCCTCGTCGCGGCTGGCACCGACCAGGCGGGCCAGCACGCCGGACGCCCGGCGGCTCTCCGCCAGGGCGTCCTCCTCGACCTGGGCGACCAGCCGGGCGGACAGGGCGACGCCGAGGAACTCGGCCGCCGCGCGCACCCCGTAGGACGGCGCGTGCGGGCCGGAGTAGTGGTGGCACGCCACCATGCCCCAGAGCTTCCCGTCGCGCAGCAGCGAGATCGACATCGACGCCCGCACGCCCATGTTCCGCAGGTACTCGCAGTGGATCGGCGAGACGGAGCGCAGCGTGGCGTAGGTCAGGTCGAGCGGCCGGCCCGACAGCGGGTCGACCGTCGGCACGACCGGCACCGGCGTGTAGTCGACGTCGGAGATGAGCCGGATCCAGCTCTTCTCGTACATCGCCCGCGCCTGGGCCGGGATGTCGGAGGCCGGGTAGTGCAGCCCGAGGAACGGCTCCAGGTCGCGACGCCTCGCCTCCGCGACGACCTCGCCGTTGTACTCGGCGTCGAACCGGTAGATCATCACGCGGTCGAAGCCGGTCAGCCGGCGCACGTGCCGGGCCGCGATGTCGTACAGCTCGGTGAGCTCGCCGGCGCGGTTCAGGTCGGCGATCGCGTCGCGGACGCTCTCGTAGGTCGTGCCGTAGGTCAGCGGCCGCGGTCCGTCGGCCGGCTCGAGCTCGACGACGAACACCGGGCCGGGGTCCGCGAGCGTCGCCGGCGGCGGGCGGTGCACGACGACGTCGAGCTGGACGGTCCCGTCCGCGGTCGCGATCTCGACCAGCCCCGGGTTGCGGGTCCGGTGGTCGGGAACCGCGGCGAGCTGCTCGAGCACCACCCTCGCGGCAGGGACGCCGAGGACGTCGCCCAGCGGCGCGCCCAGCACGGCCTCGACGGGCCGGCCGAGCACGGTCGCCACGTTCTCGGAGGCCTGCAGGACGACCCCGCCGTCGTCCCGGACCACCAGGAGGACCCCGCGCGGCTGCACCGAGCCGGGGATGTGGATCGGCTCGCGCGCGCAGTTGTCGAGGTCGATCGGCTCGCCGGGCGCCACGAAGGTCTCGCTCAACGCCGTGCCCTTCCGGTCGGAGGACCCGACCGGAGCGGCCGAGCGGTCACGCGCGGCGGCGCGGTCCCCGTCGACCCTCGCAAACCGGGACGACCCGTGGCAAGTGGGTCAACCGGCCCACACGGCGGTGAGGGCCAGGCCGGCCGCCGCGGCCGCGACGGTGAGCACCATCGTGCCGAGGAGGTTGGCCAGCGCGCGCGCCCGCTCGCCGGCCTGCGCCAGCCGGACGGTCTCGACCGCGGCCGCGGAGAACGTCGTGTACCCGCCGCAGAATCCGGTCGCCAGCAGCAGCTGCCAGGTCGCGGGCAGGCCCAGGTAGAGGTGCGCCCCCGCGACCAGACCGATGAGCAGCGACCCGGTGACGTTGATCGCGATGGTCGCGACGGGCAGCACCGTGCGACCGCGGGCCCGGATGGTGCCGTCCACCCAGAACCGGGTCGCGGCGCCGAGGCCGCCCAGGACCGCGACGAGCAGGGCGTCGGTCACCGTGCACCGCCGGGCGGCGGGGTCGCGCCCCGGCCCGCGAGCGCCGCCACCGCCGCCACGCCGGCCGCCGCGCCCAGCACGCCGGCGACGAGGGACACCGCCGCGTACCCCAGGGCGGTTCCGACGGCCCCGGACGCGAGCAGCCGCTCGGTCTCCAGCGCCAGCGAGCTGAACGTGGTGTAGCCGCCGAGGACGCCCGTGCCGAGCGCGAGCCGCACCCGCTGCACACCCGGCGTCTCGGGCCCGCGGCGGCCCAGGACCTCGAGCAGCACGCCGAGCAGGAACGCCCCCGTGAGGTTCGCGGTCAGCGTGCCGACCGGCCAGCCGTCCTGCGGGGGCAGCGCGCGGGACAGCCCGTACCGGCCGAGCGACCCCAGGGCGCCGCCCGCCGCGACGAGCAGCGCGAGGCCCGCGCGGTGGTGCGCCGCGCGGGGCGCGGCCGGGGGGACGGGGGGCGTGCTCGTGGGGGCCTCCGGGTCGGCTCGTCGCGGCTGGTGCGGGCCGCGGCTCATCCTGCCGCACGCGGCGCGGCGCCCGTGCGGTACGCCAGCGCCGCCAGCACGCGGGGGCTGACGTCCGGGCCGCCGGCACCGAGCGCTCGGTAGACGGCCGCCAGGTGGTTCTCCACCGACCGCGGCGACAGCCCGAGCGCCTGCGCCACCGCCCGGTTCGACAGGCCCTGGGCGACGAGCGCGAGCACCCCGTCCTGCGCGGCGGTCAGCCCGAGGCCCCTGCCGGGCGCCGCCGAGGCGTCGCCGGGGCCGACCACCGCGTGCCCGTCCGCCGCCGCGACCACCGCGCGCGCGAGCGCGCCCGGGTCGGGGCACGCCCGTCGGGACACGTGGCTCCACGGCCGGGGCGCACGGTCCCGCAGCGCCAGCACCACGCCCGAGGCGTCGCCGCCCGACAGCAGCAGCACCGCGAGGTCGGGATCGCGCTCCTGGAGCCGCAGGCCGACCTCGACGCCGGTCCCGTCCGCCAGCGCGTCCTCGACGACCAGCACGTCGACGGTGCGCGGCTCGACCCGGTCGAGCGCCTCGACCCGGCCCGCCAGCCGGTGCACCACGGCGAGCCGCGGGTCCGTCTCGAGGCCGAGCGCCAGCGCGGCGCGCGACAGCGCCTCGTCCACGACGAGAGCCACCCGCACGACGCGTCCGACCACGGGGGCACCGTACGCCCGGCGGCACGCCGCGCAGGTGGACCGGCCGGGACGTCGCGCGGTGACTAGGGTGGTGCCACCGGGCGAACCAGGTGGCACCGGGAGCCGCCGCGAGGACGCGGCGCGGCTCCGGGGCCTGACGAGGAGGGCACCGTGACCGACGCCGACGAGCCGCGGCGGAGCCTGTTCGGCCGGCTGGCGGAGCCGCTGGCCGAGAAGACGCGCGAGCGCATCGAGCAGGTCGAGGACCGCGTCCGGCGCTCGGTGCAGGCGGAGATCGACGCGGTGACCCGCTCGGTCCGGGCGCGGGCGGTGGAGGTCCGGCCGAGCGCGATCGCGTTCGCCGGGGCGCTGCTGCTCACGGTCTTCGGCCTGGCGCTGCTCGTCACCGCTGCCGTCGTCGGCCTCGCGCACGTGGTCGAGCTCTGGCTCGCGGCCGTGATCGTCGGGGTGGTGCTGATCGGCGCCGCCGCCGGGCTCGCGGCCTGGGGTCGCAGCCGGCTCCCCGAGCGCGTGCGACCGACGCCCCCGCCGCCCGGCCCGGCGCGCGACGCCGACCTGGTCCACCCCTGGGCCGACTGACCCGCACCACCCAGCACGGGGCACGCCCGGCCCGTCCCACCTGCGCAGATCACGCGGACGGGCCAGACTGGGGCCGAACGCCTCCCGTCCACGAAGGAGCACCGGATGACGACGACATCGGGCAGCGGGTCCGGCCCGGACCAGCAGTCGATCGGCCAGCTCATCAGCCGGCTCAGCGAGCAGGCCGCCCGGCTGGTGCGCGCGGAGATCGACCTGGCCAAGGCCGAGCTCGCGCAGAAGGCCAAGGCCGCGGGGATCGGGATCGGGCTGCTCGCGGGCGCCGCGTTCTTCGGGTTCTTCACGTTCGCGGTGCTGGTCACCACGGTGATCCTCGCGATCAGCGAGGGCCTGGCGCCGTGGCTCGCCGCGCTGATCGTGCTCGTCGCGCTCGCGATCATCACCGGCGTGCTCGCGCTCGTCGGGGTGAAGAGCCTGCAGAAGGGCACCCCGCCGACGCCCCAGAAGGCCGTCGCGGGCCTGAAGCAGGACGCCGCGACCGTGCAGAAGTCCGTCAAGGAGGGCCTGAGCCGATGAGCGACTCCCCCACCCCGAAGCCGACGATCACCGCCCTCGAGGCGGAGGTCCTGCTGACCCGCGCCGAGCTGGCCGGCACGGCCGACGCGCTCGCCGAGCGGCTGAGCCCGAAGCGGCAGGTCGCCGACGCCCGGTCCGCGGCGGAGAAGATCTGGCGCGACGCGGTCGGCACGGACCCGGCCGCCGACCCGGCGAACAAGAACCGGGCGCGCGGCATCCTCGCCGGCGCCGTGGGGGCGCTGGCCCTCGTGGTCGTGCTCGCCGTCCGGCGCTGACCTCCGCCCGCGCGAGGCCTGGCGCCTCGCGCGGGCGCGTCGACCCGGGCCGCCCGCGCCGGGCGTCAGCCGCGCGCCTCGTGCGCCAGCAGCGCCCGCTTGGTGTCGAGCCCGTAGTAGTAGCCGCCGAGCGTCCCGCCGCTGCGCAGCACCCGGTGGCACGGCACGAACGGGGCCACCAGGTTGCGCGCGCAGGCCGAGCCGGCCGCGCGCACCGCGGTCGGGCTGCCGGCCGCTGCGGCGAGCTCCGCGTACGTGGCGGTCGACCCCGGCGCGATCGCGCGCATCGCCGCCCAGGCCCGCTGCTGGAACGGCCCGCCGGGCTGCGCGACGGGCACCGTGTCCAGCGCACCCACCTCGCCGTCGAGGTAGCGGGCCGCTGCGTCGGCGACCAGCGCGGGACCGGCGCCGCGGGCGGCGAGGGCGGCGGGCTCGAGCAGCGCGTGCCCGCGCGCCGCGAGGTCCAGGGGCAGGCGCGCGGCCATCGCGGGCACCGGGCCGAAGCCGGCGGCGCGCACGACGCCGTCCTCGGTCAGCAGCACCGCGAGCCCGCCGGCGGGCGACGGGAGCACGGCGGCGAGCAGCGGCGCGGCGGGGTCGAGCGGCACCGCGGCGGCTGTCGCGCGCGGCGGGACGGCGGTGGCGATCTCGGTCATGGCACCATCCTGCGCCCGTCAGCCGGGCGCGCACCGGCGGCGATCGGACATCGCGGCACGGCGCGACCGGGACGGTCGGCGGCTGCCGGACGACCGGGCCCGCCGCCGCGAGGCGTCAGGCCCGACGCGACGACGTCAGACGTCGTCGCCGCGCTGACCCGGGACGCCGCCGAGGAGCTCGCGCACCTCGGTCTCGCGGTAGCGCCGGTGACCGCCCAGGGTGCGGATCGACGACAGCTTGCCGGACTTCGCCCAGCGGGTGACCGTCTTGGGGTCGACCCGGAACAGGGTCGCGACCTCGGACGGCGTCAGCAGGATCTCGTTCTCGGTGTGGGGGGCAGACACGTCAGACCTCCGGGGTGCCCTCGTGGCGACGACCGGTCGGGTGACCCGTCGTCATGACAGACAGGAACATGGCCATCGGTACCGCTGCCCGGACGGAGCCGGGCCGGCTCGGCATCGGTGACGTCATTCGCGCTCGACCCCCCTTGCGCCCCCACCGTGACGACGGTGTCACGTGCGAACTTCCGACAACTAGTACCAACGTCCCATTCCGGGACAAGTGGTAACTATGAGGACACTCTAGGTCGAAGTCGACATGACTGCGCGTCGACACCGTGCTCCGAACGGGCGGTCCCCACGTCCGCTCACCTCACCCGTCCGGGTGGACGGCGTCGTGACTGCCCCACCCGGAGCCCGCCCACCGGGTCGTTCGTCCCAGTCGGCGGCCCGGGCGGCGCGCTCCCGGCGCCACCCCGCTTCCCATCGTCCCGAGGCCGGCGAGCGTTCGCCAGTGGCGAAGATCACATCTAGCTCCGTCCGCGCACCCGGACCTGGGTCCTACGCACGCGCCCGCCGGTCGCCACCTCGTCGGCGCACGTCGGGCGCCGTGGCGGGGGCGGCGCACGACGCCGCGCGACGGCGGCGGACCCACCCGCGCGGGCTCCGACGGCACGGACCCGCTCCCGGGCGAGTGGTCGGAATGCCGCGGGACCATGTACCGTTGCGACACGAACAGACTATTCAGCATCCCGGGGCCGCACGTGTGAGCACGGAGCCGCCCCGCTTCCACGTTAGAGGGGGTCGATGCCATGGGGCGCGGCCGTCAGAAGGCTAAGCAGACGAAGGTGGCTCGGGAGCTGAAGTACTTCAGCCCCGACACCAACTACCGGGCGCTGGAGCAGGAGCTCACCGGCCACCGGAACGACCTCGTCACCGACAGCCGACAGGACTCCGACGACGAGGGTGACGACTACCCCCCTCGCTGGGCGGACGAGCGCTGAATACCCGGGTCGGCAGCCACCCCGCGTGGCACCGGCCCCGCCGCTGAGACGCAGCGGCCCACCAGCACGACGAGCCGGGTCCCCTCGCACCGTCCTCGACGGTCGCAGGCGGACCCGGCTCGTGCGCTGCCCCGGCACGCGCCCGTGCGCGGCGTGCGCGGCGCGTGACCTCGCCGTCCCGCCCGCCGCTCAGGCCGTGCGGTACTCCCCGCTGAGCCGCACCGCGCCGCCCTGCACGCCCTTGGTGCCCGCCACCAGGTCCGGGCCGCCCTCGGCGTCCGCCGCCGTGAGGTCCCGCACCTCGCCGAGCCGCCACGCCGTGAGCCCGAGCTCCGCCGCGTGCCGCTCGACCGCGTCCGCGCCCGCGGCGTCGACGATCGCGACCATGCCCACACCGAGGTTGAGCGTCCGCTCCAGGTCCGTCCACGGGACCGCACCCGCGGCCTGCACCAGCGAGAACACCGGCGGCAGCGTCCAGGACCCGCGCGGCACGTCCGCGACCAGGCCGGCGGGCAGCACCCGCGCGACGTTGGCTGCGAGCCCGCCGCCGGTCACGTGGCTGAACGCGTGCACCGCGCCGCCCGCGCGCTCGACCAGCGCGAGGCAGTCGGACGCGTAGACGCGGGTCGGCTCCAGCAGCTCCTCGCCGAGCGTGCGCCCGAGCTCCGGTACGTGCCGGTCGAGCGACCAGCCGGCGTGCGCGACGACGCGGCGCACCAGCGAGTAGCCGTTCGAGTGCAGGCCGCTCGACCCGAGCGCCACCAGCACGTCGCCCGCCCGCACCCGCTCCGGGCCGAGCAGCGCGTCCGCCTCGACCACGCCGGTCGCCGCGCCGGCCACGTCGTACTCGTCGGGGCCCAGCAGGCCCGGGTGCTCGGCGGTCTCACCGCCGACCAGGGCGGTGCCGGCGACCGAGCAGGCCGCCGCGATCCCGCGGACCACGTCGGCGATGCGCTCCGGGACGACCCGGCCGCACGCGACGTAGTCGGTCATGAACAGCGGCTTCGCGCCCACCACGACGATGTCGTCGACGACCATGCCGACCAGGTCGAACCCGATGGTGTCGTGCACGTCCATCGCCTGGGCGATCGCGACCTTGGTGCCGACACCGTCGGTCGAGGTCGCGAGCAGCGGACGCCGGTAGCCGACGAGCGCCGAGGCGTCGAACAGCCCGGCGAAGCCGCCGACCCCGCCCAGCACCTGCGGCCCGTGGGTCGCGCGGACGGCGTCCTTCATCAGCTCGACGGCCTTGTCGCCCGCCTCGGTGTCGACGCCGGCGGCGGCGTAGGTGATGCCCTCGGTCACGGGTGCTCCAGCGCGTTCGAGCCACCGGTCCCGGGAACCAGGGTGGCGAGTCCGTCCTCCGGAGCGCCGAGCGGCAGCTCGTTCTGCTCCAGCAGGTGCTTGCCGAGCCGGTCCTGCGACGGCAGCTCGATGGGGTACTTCCCGGTGAAGCACGCGGTGCACAGCTGCGCCGCGGGCTGCTCGGTGGCGGCGATCATGCCGTCCATGGAGATGTAGCCGAGCGAGTCGGCGCCCAGCGAGGACCCGATCTCCTCGACCGCCAGGCCGTTCGCGATGAGCTCGGCCCGGGACGCGAAGTCGATGCCGTAGAAGCACGGCCACTTCACCGGCGGGCTGCTGATCCGCACGTGCACCTCGGCGGCGCCCGCCTCGCGGAGCATCCGGATCAGCGCGCGCTGGGTGTTGCCGCGCACGATCGAGTCGTCCACGACGACCAGCCGCTTACCCCGGATGACCTCGCGCAGCGGGTTGAGCTTGAGCCGGATGCCGAGCTGGCGCAGCGTCTGCGACGGCTGGATGAACGTCCGGCCGACGTACGCGTTCTTGGTCAGGCCCTGGCCGAACGGGATCCCGGACGCCTGCGCGTAGCCGACCGCCGCCGGGGTACCGGACTCGGGCACCGGGATGACCAGGTCGGCCTCGACCGGGTGCTCCTTGGCCAAGCGGCGGCCCATCTCGACGCGCGCGGCGTGCACGGAGCGGCCGGCGATCGTGGTGTCGGGGCGCGCGAGGTAGACGTACTCGAACACGCAGCCCGCGCGCTGCTGCTTCTCGGTGAACCGCTGGGTGCGCAGGCCGTCCGCGTCGATCGCGACGAGCTCACCCGGCTCGATCTCCCGGACGAAGGACGCGCCCACGATGTCGAGCGCCGGGGTCTCGCTCGCGACGACCCAGCCCCGCTCCAGCCGGCCCAGCACGAGCGGGCGGACACCCTGCGGGTCGCGGGCCGCGTACAGCGTGTGCTCGTCCATCCACACCAGGCTGAAGGCGCCGCGCAGCCGCGGGAGCACCTCCATCGCGGTGGCCTCGAGCGTGTGGTCCTGGTCGCCCGCGAACAGCGCCGTCACCAGCGCGGTGTCCGTGGTGTTGCCGCGCGCGAGCTCGCCGCGCCGCTGCGCGCCGTACCGCTCGGCGACCAGGTCGACCAGCTCGGCCGTGTTCGTCAGGTTGCCGTTGTGGGCCAGCGCCACCGTGCCGCCGGCCGTCGCGCCGAGCGTCGGCTGCGCGTTCTCCCACGTGCTGCCGCCGGTCGTCGAGTACCGCGCGTGCCCGACGGCGATGTGGCCGTGCAGGGCGTTCAGCGCCGTCTCGTCGAAGACCTGGGAGACGAGGCCCATGTCCTTGTAGACGAGCAGCTGCTCGCCGTTCGACGTCGCGATGCCCGCCGACTCCTGGCCGCGGTGCTGCAGCGCGTACAGGCCGAAGTAGGTGAGCTTGGCGACCTCCTCGCCGGGAGCCCAGACCCCGAACACGCCGCACGCGTCCTGGGGTCCCTTCTCGTTCGGCAGGAGGTCGTGGTTGAGCTTGCCGTCTCCGCGGGGGGCCACGACTCCATGGTGACACATGCCACGCGCAGCCCTGTGCCGCGACCGGGACGTCGGTCCCGGGTCGGCGGGGCCGGGCAGCCGTGCCGGCGGCGGTTCCCCGCGGGCCGGCCGGTGGTCAGCGCCGGCGGCTGCGCCGGTCCGCGACGAGCGCGGCGAGCGCCCCGGCGAACCCCCCGACGATCGCGCCGATGAAGGCCGAGACCGCCCGGGCACCGCCCTGGCCGCCCAGGAAGCCGATGAACGCCTGCGGGTCGGACTCGGCGAGCCCGCTCCCCGAGGCGGCCACCTGCGCGAGCACGAACCCGATCAGCGCCCCGAGCAGGACGCCGGCCGTGATGAACGCGCCGATCTTCGGCGCGCGGCGGACGCGCGCGGGCTCGGCGACGCGCGCCAGCACGGCCTCGTCGGGCACCGGCGCGACCGCTGGCTCCGTGGGTGCCGCGGGGTCCGGGGCCGCCTCGGCGCCGGGTGCCGGCTCGGTCGCGGCCCCCGTGACCGGCTCCGGGGCCGCCGCGGCGTCGGGCCCGGCAGCGGGCTCGCTCGGGGCAGGGGCGTCGGCGCCCCGCTCGTCGTCGGGTCGCCCGGGTTCGGTCGTGTCGGCCACCCGCAGATCCTAGGTGCTCCCGGCCGACGGCCTAGGCTCGGGCCGATGCCCTCCCCCGCCGCCGACCCCGCGCCGCGGTACCCGTCCACCATCGCCGCGGCCGTCGAGCACGAGCTCGTCATCAAGAAGTCCCGGTTCCTCGCCCTGGTGCAGCCGGTCTCCTCGGTGGCGGAGGCGGACGCCGTCGTCGCCGCCGCGCGCAAGCGGTACTGGGACGCCCGGCACCACTGCGTCGCGCTGTCGGTGGGGCCGCTCGCCGAGCAGCAGCGCTCGACCGACGACGGCGAGCCCTCCGGCACCGCGGGCGTCCCGATGCTCGAGGTGCTGCGCCGCCGGGAGCTCACCGACCTGGTCGCGGTCGTGTCCCGGTACTTCGGCGGGGTGCTGCTCGGCGCGGGCGGCCTGGTGCGGGCGTACTCGACGGCCACCTCCGAGGCCCTGGACCGCGCGCGGCTCGTCCGGCGCAGCGCCGCGGTGCGGGTCACGGTCGACGCCCCGCACGCCGACGCCGGCCGGCTGCACGGGGTGCTGCGGGACTGGGCGGAGGCGCACGAGGGCGCCCTGGAGGACGTCGCGTACGGCGCGGAGGCCCGCTTCGCCCTCCTGATCCCGCCGCCCGCCCTGGACGCGTTCGACGCGACCCTGGCTGCGGCGACCTCGGGCGCCCTCCGCGCGGAGCGCGGCGCCACGGTCGTCCTCTCCCGCTAGCCACCGCACGCCGAGGTCGAGGGGTTGCCGGCTAAGCGCCGCGGCAACCGCTCGACCTCGCAGGGAAACCCTCGACCTCGGCGGTGCTACAGGCGGGTGCGGGTGCGGGTCGCTTGGAGCGGGAGCCAGTCCGCCAGGTCGGCGCGCTCGCCCGAGGCGTGCACCCGGCCCGCGGCCAGCGCCTCGTGCCACGACTCCGCGCCCGTCGCGAGGGCGAGCCAGGTCTGCGGGTCCGTCTCCACGACGTTCGGCGGGGTACCGCGGGTGTGCCGCGGGCCCTCGACGGCCTGGACGGCGCCGTCCGGCGGGACCCGGACCTCGACGGTGTGGCCCGGGGCGACGTCGGCGAGCTCCTCCAACGTGAACCGGACGGCGGTACGGCGGGCGGCCACGTCGGTCGGGTCCGCGCGCCAGGCGGCGACGGCGGCCCGGCCGACCGCGGGGTCGGTGCGGCGACGGGGAGGCATGCGGCCCATCATCCCCGGTCGCGACGGCGCGCACCCGTCGCGACCGCGACCCCGGGGGCGGAGGGCCCGTGGCAGGATCGACGCCCATGAGCCGCACCCCCGCCGAGCCCACGACGACCGACGTGCCCCCGACCGAGCCCCGCCCGCACGCCTCGCGCGCCGCCCTGTGGGGTGCGCTCGGGTCCGCGGCGGCCGGGCTGGCCGCGGTGGGCGCGATCATCGTGCTGGCGGTGCGGGCGGGCTGACGCCGGGCGGCCGGCACCGGGCGCGCTGGTGGCGCCGGCGAGGTCGTCCCGTCGTCGTGAGGTCGTCACTCGTTCCTGACGACCGCACCGGGTCGTGACGACCTCACCGGGTCAGCGCGTCGGGCGGCCCTGCTGGAGGCGGTGGTACGCCACCGTCGCCCGGCGCACGCGGTTGCGCTCCGCCGCCGCCAGCGCCGCGTCCGCACGGCGCTCCTGGTAGGCCGCCTCCCGGGCCAGCCGCCGCCAGGAGTCGAGCCGTCGCGCGGGGAGCGTCCCGTCCTCGACGGCGGCGAGCACGGCGCAGCCCGGCTCGGTGCGGTGCGCGCAGTCGGCGAACCGGCAGCCGGCCGCGAGGTCGGCCACGTCCGCGAACGTCGCGTCCAGCGCCGCGGCGTCGGCGACCAGTCCGACGCCGCGCAGCCCCGGGGTGTCGATGAGACAGGCGCCCCCGGCGAGCGGCACGAGCTCCCGGTGCACGGTGGTGTGCCGCCCGCGCCCGTCGGCCCGGCGGTCGCCGGTCGCCATCACGTCCGCGCCGGCCAGCGCGTTCACCAGCGTCGACTTCCCCGCGCCCGACGGGCCCACCACCACGAGCGTCCGCCCGGGCCCCAGCAGGGCGCGCACCGGCTCCAGCCCCGTCCCGGTCGCGACGCTGACCGCGTGCACGTCGGCGCCGATCGCGAGCGCCCGCACCTCGTCGGCCATCCCGTCCGGGTCCGGCACGAGGTCGGCCTTGGTCAGCACGACGACCGGCGTCGCCCCCGACCGCCAGGCCAGGGTCAGCAGCCGCTCGACGCGCCCGGGGCTCGGGTCGGGGTCCAGGTGCTCGACGACGAGCACGACGTCGACGTTCGCGGCGAGCACCTGGGCGCGGGAGGTGCGGTCGGCGCCGTCCCGGACCACCGCGGTGCGGCGCGGGCGGAGGCCGACGAGCAGCGGAGCGCCGTCGGGGCCGGCGCCCAGCACGGCGTGGTCGCCCACCGCCGGCGGCACCGCGTCCCCGGGTGCGCCGTCGGCGTCGAGCAGCGGCACCAGCCCCTCGCCGGGCAGCGGCACCCGCACGGGCTCGGCGCCGGCTGCGGCGGTACCGGTCGACACCCCCGTCACGTCGCCGGCCGTGAGGCCCGCCGCCTCGCCGGTCGTGGCCCCCGCCGCGCCGGCGTCCGCGGGCAGCACGAGCACGGCCCCGCGGTCGACGCGCACCACGCGTCCCGCGGCGCCCGGGAACCCGGCTCCGAGAGTGGACATGCCCACGACGGTAGGAACCCCCGCGCCGCGGACGCGAGGCTTTTCCCGCGCCGGGGTGCCGGAACCCCACCCGGTTCTCGCGTCCTCACCCGATCGATCGGGTGGCGACACGAGAACCCGGTGGGGACCAGCCGTCAGCCGAAGTGGCGCGGGAGGGTGGCCTCGTGCGCCTCGCGGGCCTCGGCCAGCGGGAGCGTGAACAGGCCCGTGACCTCGACGGCCGGCGCGTGCACGTGCTGCTCCGGGGCGTCCTGCGTCGGGGCGCCCGCGCCGGGGCTGCAGGTCTCGGCCGTGACGCCGATCGCCAGCGCCGGGACGCCCTGCGCGGTGCAGAGGTCCTCGAACCGCACGGCCTCGGACCGCGGCACCGCGACGACCGCGCGGGCCGTCGACTCCGAGAACAGCGCCTCGAACGGCGTGACGCCATCGCGCTCGCACAACGCGGCGAGGTCGACCTGCACGCCGACGCCGTACCGCAGCGAGGACTCGACGAGCGCCTGCGCGAGCCCGCCCTCGGACAGGTCGTGCGCGGCGTCGACCAGGTCGTCCCGGGACGCCCGGACCAGCACGGTCGCGAGCTTCCGCTCGGCCTCCAGGTCGACGCGCGGCGGGGTGCCGCCGAGCTGGGCGTGCGCGACGTCGGCCCACGCCGAGCCGTCGAGCTCCCCGCGGGTCGTGCCGAGCAGGTAGACCGACTGGCCCGCGGTGGTCCAGCCGGACGGCGTGGCCTCCGCGACGTCGTCGATCACGCCGAGCACGCCGACGACCGGGGTCGGGTGGATGGCGGAGTCGATCTTCCCGGGCTCGCCGGTGCCGTTGTAGAGCGAGACGTTGCCGCCGGTGACCGGGGTGCCGAGCACCGCGCACGCGTCCGCGAGGCCCTCGATCGCCTGCACGAGCTGCCACATCGACGCGGGGTCCTCGGGGCTGCCGAAGTTGAGGCAGTCGGTGACGGCCAGCGGCTTGGCGCCCGACGCGGCGACGTTCCGGTACGCCTCGGCGAGCGCGAGCTGCGCGCCGGCGTACGGGTCGAGCTTGGCGTACCGGCCGTTCGCATCGGTGGCCAGGGCCACGCCCAGCCCGGTCGACTCGTCGACGCGGACCACGCCGGCGTCGTCGGGCTGCGCGAGCGCGGTGTTGCCCTGCACGAACCGGTCGTACTGGTCGGTCACCCACGACTTCGACGCGAGGTTCGGCGACGCGAGCAGCGCCAGCACGGTGGCCCGCAGCGCGGGGCCGCCCTCGGGGCGGGCGTACCGCCGGGCGCCCTCGGGCGTGCTGACCGAGTCCGCGACCAGGCCGTCCTGCCACTCCGGGCGGGAGTACGGGCGGTCGTAGACCGGGCCCTCGTGCGCGACGGTCTTCGGGTCGACGTCGACGATCCGCTGCCCGTGGTGGTCGATCGTGAGGCGGCCGGTGCCGGTGACCTCGCCGATCACCGCGGTCTCGACGTCCCACTTCCCGGTGATGGCCAGGAACTCGTCGAGCTTCTCCGGCGTGACGACCGCCATCATCCGCTCCTGCGACTCCGACATGAGGATCTCGCCGGCGGTCAGGGTCGGGTCGCGCAGCAGCACGTTCTCGAGGTCGACGTGCATGCCGCCGTCGCCGTTGGACGCGAGCTCGGAGGTCGCGCAGGAGATGCCGGCCGCGCCGAGGTCCTGGATGCCCTCGACCACGCGGGCCGCGTACAGCTCCAGGCAGCACTCGATGAGCACCTTCTCCATGAACGGGTCGCCGACCTGGACGCTCGGGCGCTTCGACGGCTTGGTGTCGTCGAAGGTCTCCGAGGCCAGGATCGAGGCGCCGCCGATGCCGTCGCCGCCGGTGCGCGCGCCGAACAGCACGACCTTGTTGCCGACGCCCGAGGCGTTGGCCAGGTGGATGTCCTCGTGCCGCAGGACGCCGAGGCAGAGCGCGTTGACCAGCGGGTTGCCCTGGTAGGAGGCGTCGAAGACGAGCTCGCCGCCGATGTTCGGCAGGCCGAGCGAGTTGCCGTACCCGCCGACGCCGGAGACCACGCCGTGCACGACGCGGGCGGTGTCGGGGTGGTCCACGGCGCCGAACCGCAGCTGGTCCATGACCGCGACCGGGCGCGCGCCCATCGAGATGATGTCGCGGACGATGCCGCCGACGCCGGTCGCGGCGCCCTGGTACGGCTCGACGTACGACGGGTGGTTGTGCGACTCGACCTTGAACGTCACGGCCCAGCCGTCGCCGATGTCGACGACGCCGGCGTTCTCGCCGATGCCGACGAGCAGGTGCTCGGTCATCTCCGGCGTGACGCGCTCGCCGAACTTGCGCAGATGGGTCTTGCTCGACTTGTACGAGCAGTGCTCCGACCACATGACGGAGTACATGGCGAGCTCGGCGGCCGTGGGGCGGCGGCCGAGGATGTCGCGGATCCGCTGGTACTCGTCCGGCTTGAGGCCGAGCTCCGCGAACGGCTGCTCCTGGTCGGGGGTGGCCGCGGCGTGCTCCACGGTGTCGGACTGCCCCGACGACGAGGGCTCGGCGGTGTGCTGCGAGGTGGGCGCGCTGGTCATCGAATCCCTCGGGCTGGGCGCCCGCGCGTGCGGCGGTCGGGGGACCGGGCCGGCGGCGGCGGGCGGGCATCGGCAGACGTGACCCAGGTTACCCGGGTGCCGGACGCGCCCCGTACGCCCGCCCGGCGGGCGGCGGTGGGTGGCGGGTGCGTGCCGTCACAATGGCGCGGTGACGCGACGCGCCCTCCTGGCCCTGCCGGCCGCCGCCCTGCTCGGGGCGCTGCTGCTCGCCGGGTGCACCGCGGACCGTGCCCCGGGTCCGACCGCGCCCGCGCCGGCCACCACCGCGTCCTCCCCCGACGGCGGGGCCTCCCCCGACGCGGCCGCCGTCCGTGCCGACGGCACCGCCGTCGCCTCGGGCACCGTCACGCTGTCCGTGCTGGCCCCGGGCGGCCCGCCCACGGCGACGCCCGCGGAGGACGACGCCGTGCTGCTGGCGGTCGCCGTCCCGGCCGACGCCGCCGCCGCGACGCTGGTCACCGTCGCGACGCTCGCGCCCCCGGAGGGCGGCACGATCGACGTGCTCGACGACCTGTCCGCCGTGGTCCGCGGCGCCGACGGGGCGGTGCTGGCCGGGCTCACCGCCCCGCTGCTGGACGACCCCGCCGGCCGCACGGTCCGGGTCCGCACCGCCGACGACGGCGCGGTCACCTGGCTCGCGGAGGGCACCGCCGGGTCGGGCGCCGCGGGCGGGACGGTCACCGCGACGTTCGCGGCGACGGCCGTGCTCGACGCGACCTGGCGCGACCTGGCCGACGAGGGCGGCCGGTCGCTCGCCGTCGAGCCCGCCGCGTGGGCGCGCCGCGGCAGCCTGGCCGCCGAGGAGGCGGTGTGGTCCGCGCTGGTCGCCGCCGAGCCCGAGGCGGACGCGCAGAACGTCCGCGACCAGCTCACCTGCCACCTGATCGGCGCGCCCGACAAGGCCACCTGGAACCTGGAGCCGTGGCGGCCGGACGTGGGCCTGCTGGAGACGATCGCGGCGCTCTGCAACCCGTCCTGACGGCCTGCGCGCCCGCATGTCGGACCGCCCGTCCCGACCCGCGGTCGGTTGTTGCTACAGTCATCCGCATCATGCGCCAGACGACCCTCCCCGCACGAACCCGCGCCTGTCGACCCGCGTCGACCGCCGCGTGCTGTTGTCGTCGCTGAGCGCCCCGCGTCCCTGACGCCCGCGCGTCCCTGACGCGCCCGGCGCGCCGCCGCACCGGCACCGCCGACCGGAGCCCGCTCCGTCCCCACGCGCCCGTCGCGCCACCCCGTCCCGGGAATTCCCGACCCACCGGTCTGGTTCCGGTCCACCGGGGAGCCGCGGCGCCGACGCACGCACCCGGCCGCGGGCAGCCCGCCCGGCGCCCGGACGCACGCCCATCCCCCTCGCGCGGCACACCGCCGCGCGGCCCTCCCGGAAGGACACCCCCGTGAGCACCCGTCGCTCCCGCCGCGCCCCGCTCGGCGCCGCCCTGGCCGTCGCCGCCGCCCTGGCGCTGGCCGCCTGCGGCTCCGGCTCGGGCTCCGGCGGCGACTCGTCCGCCGCCTCGGGCACGCCCGACGCCTCGGCCGAGATCGTCATCGGCTCCACCAACGAGCCCACCGGGCTCGTCCGCAACGTCGGCGGCTCGTCCGGCGTCTCGCAGACCATGACCCGCAACGTCTTCGAGGGCCTGACCTCGGTGGACGTGGACGGGCAGGTCATCCCGACGCTCGCCGAGTCCTGGGACGTGTCGGACGACGGCCTGACGTACACCTTCCACCTGCAGCCGGACGTGACCTTCCACGACGGCACGCCGCTGACCGCGGACGACGTGGTGTGGAGCATCTCCGAGGCGATCGGCCCGGAGTCGAAGTCCGCCCGCAAGAGCGACCTGCTCGTCATCCAGCAGGCCACCGCGGTCGACGACGCCACCGTCGAGCTCGACCTGTCCCGCCCGTCGCAGGGCCTGACGTTCTACCTCGCCTCCGTCACGATCGTGAAGGACGGCGACACGGAGCTGACCAGCGACAACGGCACCGGCCCCTACCGGTTCGTCGAGTGGGTGCAGGGCGACCACCTGACGATCGAGAAGTTCGACGGCTACTGGGGCGAGCCCGCCAAGAACGCCGGCGTGACGTTCCGGTTCTTCCAGGACACCACCGCGCTGAACAACGCGCTGCTCACCGGCGACCTGGACCTGGTCATCGCGGAGGACTCCCCCGACCAGCTCGTGCAGTTCGAGGACAACCCGGACTTCACGATCACCGAGGGCACCTCGACCAGCAGCTCTGGGCGTTCAACGACCGCGAGGCGCCGTTCAGCGACGTCCGCGTCCGCCAGGCGCTCTACAAGGCGATCGACCGCGACGCGATCCTGTCGGCGGTCTGGGACGGCTACGGCCAGGTCATCGGCTCGATGGTCCCGCCGACGGACCCGTGGTTCGTCGACCAGGCCGACGTGCACGGCTACGACCCGGAGGCCGCGCAGGCGCTCCTCGACGAGGCAGGCGTCACCGACCTGGAGATCTCCGTGGACTACATCCCGGACGACACCACCGAGGCGATCCTCGCGCTGCTCACCAAGAACCTCGCCGCGGTGGGCGTCACGCTGACCCCGAACCCGATCGACGACGCGACCTGGTACCAGAAGGTCTACACGGACCACGACTTCCAGACCACGCTCATGGGCCACGTGAACCCGCGCGACGTGCTCTGGTACGCGAACCCCGACTTCTACTGGGGCTACGACAACCCGCAGGTGCAGGAGTGGGTCGCCCAGGCCGACGAGGCGAGCACCGAGGCCGAGCAGGTCGACCTGCTGAAGCAGGTCAACGAGACCATCGGCGAGGAGGCGGCGTCCGCCTGGCTGTACCTGGACCCGCAGATCCGCGTCGCCCGCTCCGACGTCACCGGCTTCCCCGTCGACCAGGTGACCGAGTCGTTCTACGTCGCCGACATCGTCCGGGAGTCCTGACACCGTGCGTGCTGCACTGCTGCGGATCGGCGCCCTGCTGATCTCCCTCGTCCTGGCCAGCGTGGTCGTGTTCGTCGTGCTCCGGCTGCTGCCGGGCGACGCCGCGGGCGCGACCCTGGGCGTGGGCACCACCACGGACCAGCTCGACCAGCTCCGCTCGGAGCTCGGGACGGACCAGCCGGTGGTGACGCAGTACGTGCAGTGGCTCGGGCAGATCGTCCGCGGGGACCTCGGCACGTCGTTCGTGTCGCGGCTCCCCGTGGCCGACCTGATCACGCAGAAGCTGCCCATCACGGTGCCGCTCAGCCTGTCGGCGTTCGTCCTGGCCGTGCTCGTGTCGGTGCCCCTCGGCGTGATCGCCGCGGTGCACCGGCGCGGGCCGGTCGGGGTCGCGGTGTCGGCCGTCTCCCAGCTCGGCGTCGCGGTGCCGGTGTTCTGGGTGGGCGTGCTGCTCGTGCTCGTGCTCGCCCTGCAGGCCCGGTGGCTGCCGGCGGGCGGCTTCCCGCGCACCGGCTGGGACGACCCCGCCGCCGCGGTGCGGTCGCTGGTGCTGCCGGTGGTGACCGTGGCGATCGCCATGTCGGCGGTCATGGTCCGGTACGTGCGGTCCGCGACCCTCGACGTGCTGGACCAGGACTACCTGCGCACCGCGCGGTCCCTCGGCTACGGCCGGTGGCACGCGCTGGCGCGGCACGGGTTGCGCAACGCGGCCGTGCCCGTCGTGTCGATCCTCGGCATCGAGCTGGCGACCTCGCTGCTCGGCGCCGTCGTGATCGAGAACGTGTTCGCCCTCCCCGGGCTGGGCACGCTGCTGCTCGACTCGGTGACCTCCCGCGACCTGCCGGTGGTGCAGGCGCTCGTGCTGGGGCTGACCGCGATCGTGCTGATCATGAACGCGCTGGTCGATCTCGGGCAGCGCGCCATCGACCCGCGGCTGCGGACGGCGGAGGTGACGGCATGAGCACACCCCACGACATCGCTCGCTCCGCTCCCGATCTCGCGGGGGCCCCAGCATGACCGGCGAGCTCACGACCACCACCCCGGTCGCGCGGGGCGTCGAGGCGCCCGGCGCCACGCCGGAGACCCCCGCGACCGGGCGTGCCCGCGGCGCCCGCCGCCTGCCCCCGTCGCTCGTCGTCGGCGCCGTCCTGGTCGGCCTCGTCGCCCTGGTCGGTCTGGTGTCGCTGTTCTGGACCCCCTACGCCCTCGACGACACCGGCACCGGCGAGCGCCTGGCCGGCCCGAGCGCCGCGCACTGGGGCGGCACCGACCGCCTCGGCCGCGACCTGCTGTCCCAGCTGATGACCGGCGCGGGCAACGCCCTGGTCGTCGCCGTCGCCTCGATGCTCGTCGCCGGGGTGCTCGGCGTCGCGGTCGGCGTGCTGGCCGGCGCCACCCGGCGCTGGGTCGACGTCACGCTGCTCTCGGGGGTCGACCTGCTGATCGCCTTCCCCACGCTGCTGCTCGCCATGCTCATCGTCACGGTGCGCGGCGCCTCGCTGTCGTCGGCGATCTGGGCCATCGGCATCTCCGGGTCCGCCGTCATCGCACGGGTCACCCGGGTCAACGTCGCCCGGGTGCTGCGCGAGGACTACGTCACCGCCGCGCACGCCGCGGGCACCGGCTGGTGGGGCGCCGTGCTGCGGCACGTCGTGCCGAACGTCTGGCCGACCCTGCTGGTGCAGCTGATGCTGCTCGGCGGCGGCGCGGTGCTCGCCGAGGCGTCGCTGTCCTACCTCGGCCTGGGCGCCCCGCCGCCCAACGCGTCCTGGGGCCGGCTGCTCCAGGAGGCGCAGTCGACCATGCTCGTCCAGCCGTGGGGCGCGATCCTGCCCGGCGTCGCGATCGTGGTCGCCGTGCTCGGGCTGAACCTGCTCGGCGACGGCGTCCGCGAGCGCACCGACCCCAACCTGCGAGGTGACCGATGACCGCCCTCCTGTCCGTCGAGGAGCTGACCGTCACCACCTCGACCGGGCGCCGGATCCTCGACGGCGTCTCCTGGTCGCTGGACGCCGGCGGCCGGCTCGGCGTCGTCGGCGAGTCCGGCTCCGGCAAGTCGATGACCGCCCTGGCCGTGCTCGGCCTGCTGCCCGAGGGGATGCGGGCCACCGGTCGCGTCCTGCTCGACGGCGAGGACCTGCTGACGCTGCCCCCGCGGCGGCTGGCCCGGGTCCGCGGCGGGCAGGTCGCGATGGTGTTCCAGGAGCCGCTGACCGCGCTCGACCCGCTGATGACCGTCGGCCGGCAGATCACCGGCCCGCTGCGGCTGCACCGCGGGCTGCGCGGCGCGGCGGCGCGGGACGAGGCCGCCCGGCTGGCCCGGCTCGTGCACCTCGACGACACCGAGCGCATCCTCGGCTCCTACCCGTGGCAGCTGTCCGGCGGGCAGCGGCAGCGGGTCGCCCTGGCGATGGCGCTCGCCTGCGAGCCGCGCGTGCTGCTGGCGGACGAGCCGACGACCGCGCTCGACGTGACCGTCCAGGCCGAGGTGCTCGACCTGCTCGACGACCTCGTCGACCGGACCGGCGTCGCGCTCGTCTTCGTCACGCACGACCTGCCCGTGGTGGCCCGCGTCGCGCGGGACCTGGTGGTCATGCGCGACGGCCGGGTGGTCGAGCACACGTCGGTCGCCGCGGCGCTGGCCGGGGGCGAGGCCGCGTACACGCGGGAACTGGTCGGTGCGGCGCGGGCCGTGACGGGGCTGCCGGGCGGCGGGCCTGCGGCGGGTGCCGCGACGCACGAGGAGGCGGCCCGATGACCGCGACCGTCCCGACCCCGGCCGGCGCGCCGGACGCCCCCGCCGCGCCCGTGCTCGAGGCCGTCGACGTGGTCCGCACGTTCGGCGCCACCCGCGCGCTCGACGGCGTCTCCGTGCGCGTCGAGGCCGGCCGCAGCGTCGGCATCGTCGGCGAGTCCGGCTCCGGGAAGTCGACCCTGCTGCGCCAGCTGCTCGCGCTGGACACCCCGACCTCCGGCGAGGTCCGGTACCGCGGCGAGCCGCTGGTGCGCCGCGACCGCCACCTGCTCCGCCGGCTGCGCGCCGACGTCCAGCCGGTGTTCCAGGACCCGCGGTCCTCGCTCGACCCGCGGATGCGGGTCGGCGCCGTCGTGGCGGAGCCGCTGCGCTCGCTCAGGGTCCCGGGCGACCACCGGGAGCGGGTCGCCGAGGTGCTGGCCGCGGTCGGCCTCGACCCGGACGTCGCGTCCCGGTACCCGGCGCAGTTCTCCGGCGGGCAGCGGCAGCGCATCGCGATCGCCCGGGCCCTGGCGCCCCGGCCGTCGGTGCTGGTCGCCGACGAGCCCGTGTCGGCGCTCGACGTGTCGGTGCGGGGCCAGGTCGTCGACCTGCTGCAGCGGCTCGCGACGGAGCAGGGGCTGACGCTCGTGCTGGTGTCGCACGACATCGCCATCGTCGGGCGGCTGTGCGAGCGGACCGTCGTGCTGCACCACGGGCGGGTCGTCGAGGAGGGGCCGGCGGCGTCGCTGCTGGCGGACCCGCAGGAGGCGTACACCCGCCGGCTCCTGGCGGCGGTGCCGCAGCTCCCGGTGTCCTGAGCCCCGGGGCACGACTCTCGAGTGGAAGGTTCTGCCGGACACGCCCCGGGCGTGTCCGCCAGAACCTTCCACCGTGGGTCGGGTGGGCCCCCGGGCTGCTCCCGCTCCCTGCCGGGCGTCAGCGCGCCGGCTTCGGCTCCGGCACCGGCTCCGTCCCCGACGCCCGCGCCGCGCGCTGCGCCTCGCGCGCCTCCGCCTGCCGCGCGGCCTCGGCCCCCGACGCGATCTCGGCGCGCACGTGCTCCGGGGCGTACCCGAACGCGTCGACCAGGTCCTGCGCGTGCGGCCGCAGCCGCAGGAGCAGCCGCTCGATGTAGGACGTCACCGTGCGCGCCCGCCCCGCGGACAGCCGCCCGTTCACCAGGTACCAGGCGAGGTTCCGCTCGATGACGGTGAGCCCGAACAGGTCCCGCAGCCGGGTGAGCACCTGGCGGGTGCCGGCGTCGGGCACCGCGTCGAGCGCCCGGGTGAACGCCTCCCACTGCAGCAGCTCGGCGTGCGCGCGGGCCGCCTCGACGAGCTCGTGCTGGTGCGCGTCGAACAGCTCCGCCGCGACCTCGGGGGTGGCGCGCCGGGCCGGGCGCAGCGCCTGGGCGAGCTCGGCCACCATCGTCGCCACCCGGTCCGCCAGGAGGTCCCGCTGGGTGTGCGGGTCGCGGAGCTGCCCGGCCGACCGCCGTGCGTCGCCCGCGTCGACCAGGGTCTGCACGGCGCGGGCCAGCGGCATCCGGTGCAGCGCGGCGTCCGCCGCCTTGCCCGCCACCAGCCGCGCCATGACGGCCGGGTCGCCGCCGACCTGCGCGGCGTACCGGGCGAGCAGCCGCTTGCCCACGAGCTGGTAGAGCACGGTGTTGTCGCCCTCGAACGTCACGTAGACGTCGAGGTCGGCGCGCAGCGAGGTCAGCCGGTTGGCGATGAGGAAGCCCGCGCCGCCGCACGCCTCCCGGCACGTCTGCAGGGTGCGCAGCGCGTGCCAGGTCGACGTCGGCTTGAGCGCCGCCGCGAGGGTCTCGAGCTCCTCCCGGGAGTCCGGGGTGTCGTCCCGGCCGGAGAACACGTCGTCGAACGCGGGGAGCAGGTGCTCGTGCGCGAACGTCGCGGCGTAGGTCTCGGCGAGCAGCGGCAGCAGCCGGCGGCGGTGCTCGCCGTAGTCGAGCAGGACCACTTCGTCGGTCGGGGACGCCCCGGCGAACTGCCGGCGCTGGTTGCCGTAGGTCACCGCGACGACCAGGCCGAGCTTGGCCGCGTTCACCGCCGCGCCGTCGAGGGAGACCCGCCCCTGCACGAGCGTGCCGAGCATGGTGAAGAACCGGCGCCCCGGGCTGGCGATCGGGGACGAGTACGACCCGTCCGCGGCGACCGAGCCGTACCGGTCGAGCAGGTCGGCCCGCGGGACCCGCACGTGGTCGAACCACAGCCGGCCGTTGTCGATGCCGTTCAGCCCGCCCTTGAGGCCGTCGTCCTCGCCGCCGACGCCCGGCAGGAACTCCCCCGTCGCGGCGTCGCGGATCGGCACGTGGAACGCGTGCACCCCGTGGTTCACGGGCCGCGGGTCGTCCGGGCCCTGCGACACGAGCTGCGCGAACACCACCGCCGCGGTGCCGTGCTGGCCCGCGTTGCCGAGGTAGTCCTTCCACGCCGCCCGGTACGGCGTGTGGAGCACGAACTCCTCGGTCGCAGGGTCGTACGTCGCGGTGGTGCCGATGCTGGCGACGTCCGAGCCGTGGCCGGTCTCCGTCATCGCGAACGCTCCGGGCACGTCGACCGACATCGCGCCGGGCAGCAGCCGGTCGTGGTGCCGCTCGGTGCCGAGGTGCAGGATCGCCGACGCGTACAGGCCCCACTGCACGCCGGCCTTGATCTGCAGCGACGGGTCCGCCGCGACCAGCTCCTCGAACCGGGCCAGGCTGCCGCCGTGGTCGTCGGCGCCGCCGAGCCGCGCGGGGAAGGCGCGCAGGACGTCGCCCTCGGCCGCGAGGGTGCGGAGCTGGTCGAGCACCCGGGCCCGGTGCTCGGGGACGGGCAGCCCCTCGACGCGCTGGAACCGCGGCTGCGCGACCACGTCGCGCGCGCCGCGGCGCAGGTCGGCGTACCGGCCGAGCAGCACGTCGGTCAGCCGGGGCACGTCCACGCGCGGGTCCGCGTGCTTCCGGCCGTGCGGGTGGCCGGCGCCGGTGGGCCGGACGGTCGCGGTCGGGGTCGTCACCGCCGGGCCGGGGGTCGTGGCCGGGGTCGGTGCGGTGGTCGTCATGCGCGTTCCCTCCGTCGGTGCGTCGCCGTCGACGCACGGGGTGGATCAGTGCTGCGGGTGGTGCTGGTCTCGCTGCGGTGCGGGCTCGGCGCGGCCGGCCTGCTCGCGGGTTCGGGCGCCGACCGGCCCGGCCCAGAGCCACGCGGCGACGCGGGTGGCGACGTCCTCGCGGTCCTCGCGGCCGGCGCCCGGGGTGCCGGGCGCCGCGAGCCAGCGCTCACCCGCGCCCCGCACGAACCCGACGGCGCCGGCGGCCCACAGCCGCGTCCAGGCCGCGTCGGCGGGGTCGGCCGTGGCGCCGGGCCCCTCCTCCAGCGCCCGCACGAACGGCGCTGCCACCAGCTCGGTGACCGAGTCGAGGAAGTGGCCCACGGAGCCGCCGCGGGTCACGAACGCGTAGACGTGCGGCGAGGACTCGATCATCGACAGGTAGGTGTCGACCATCCCGCGCAGGGCGTCGCGCGGCCCGGCCGCCCCCGCCGCGGCCGCGTCCAGGGCGTCCCGGATGTCGGCGACCACCGCCGCGGCGACCGCGAGCTGCAGCCCGTCCTTGTCGGTGAAGTACCGGTAGACGATCGACTTCGAGGTGCCGGCGGCCGCCGCGATGTCGTCCATCGACACGTCCGGGCCGCCGTGGTGCACCACCTTGCGCGCGACGCGCACGAGCTCGGCGCGGCGGGCCTCGCGGTGGTCCTCCCACCGGGTCGACCGGCCGTCGTCCGTCGCCGTCGACGGTGCGCGGGTGATCGGGGTCACAGAACCGACGGTATCAGGTACTGTGAGTTTCGGGCACCGTTGCTGCAAGGGACCGAGGTCCCGACTTTCCCCGGCCGCAGCGGGCAGCACCCGACCCGGCACCACCCTGATCGACGACGATGCGGGAGGACCCCGATGGCAGCGACCCCCAGCTCACCCACGGCAGCCACGACGACCGGCGGCACGCGCGCCGTGGTGGTCGGCGGCAACCGGATCCCGTTCGCGCGGGCCGGCGGGCCGTACGCGCGGGTGAGCAACCTCGACATGCTCACGGCCGCGCTCGACGGGCTCGTCGCCCGGTACGGGCTGCAGGACGAGGTGCTGGGCGAGGTCGTCGCCGGCGCCGTGCTCAAGCACAGCCGCGACTTCAACCTCACCCGCGAGGCCGTGCTCGGCTCGCCGCTGTCGGCGCGCACCCCGGCGTACGACCTGCAGCAGGCGTGCGCGACCGGGCTCGAGGCGGTCGTGTCGATCGCCAACAAGATCCGGCTCGGCCAGGTCGAGTCGGGCGTCGCGGGCGGCGTCGACTCCGCGTCGGACGTGCCGATCGCGGTCAGCGAGGGCCTGCGCCGGACGCTGCTCACCCTGGCCCGGGCGAAGACGGTCCCGCAGCGGCTCAAGGCGGCGTCGGCGCTCCGGCCCGGCGACCTCAAGCCGGCGACGCCGCGCACCGACGAGCCGCGCACCGGCCTGTCGATGGGCGAGCACCAGGCGCTCACCACCGCGCAGTGGGGCATCTCCCGGCAGGCGCAGGACGAGGTCGCGCTCGCCAGCCACCAGCGCCTCGCCGCCGCCTACGAGGACGGCTTCTTCGACGACCTCGTCACCCCGTACCGCGGCCTCGTCCGCGACCAGAACCTGCGCGCGGACACCTCGCTGGAGAAGCTCGGGAAGCTGAAGCCGGTGTTCGGCACCCGGCTCGACACCCCGGCGACGATGACCGCCGGCAACTCGACGCCGCTCACCGACGGCGCGTCCGCGGTGCTGCTCGCGTCCGAGGACTGGGCGCACGCCCGGGGGCTGACCCCGCTCGCCGCCGTGGTCGACGCCGAGACCGCCGCCGTCGACTTCGTGCACGGCGAGGACGGGCTGCTGATGGCGCCGGTGTACGCGGTGCCGCGGCTGCTCGCCCGGCAGGGCCTCGGGCTCGGCGACCTCGACTACGTGGAGATCCACGAGGCCTTCGCGTCCACGCTGCTCACCACGCTGGCGGCCTGGGAGGACAAGGAGTTCTGCCTGTCCCGCCTCGGCCTGGACGACGCGCTCGGCACCGTCGACCGCGAGCGCCTCAACGTGCACGGCTCCTCGCTGGCGGCCGGGCACCCGTTCGCCGCGACCGGCGGCCGGATCGTGGCGACGGTCGCCAAGACGCTGCACCGGCGCCGCGCCGAGCTGCTCGCCGCCGGCGAGGACCGGCCGGTCCGCGCCCTGGTGTCCGTGTGCGCCGCGGGCGGCCTGGGGGTCGCGGCGATCCTGGAGGCGGTGTGATGGCGACCGACACCTACCTGGACCTGGTGAACAGCGGGTTCACCGCCAAGGTCGCGAAGCAGCTCGGCCTCCCCCGTCCCGCGCGGCTGCGCCGGTACCGCGCGGGCACCCCGCTCGTCGACGGCCCGGTGCTGGTCCTCGGCGAGGGCGGCGACGCCGACACGCTCGCGCAGTTCCTGGCCGGCACCTCGCCCGAGCACAAGGGGTGGGACCTGGACGTGCGCCGGCACGCCGGCGAGGGCACCCGGTTCGCGGCCGTCGTCCTCGCCCTGACCGAGGTCGCGCACCCGCGGGACCTGGCCGAGCCCCTGCTGGCGCTCGCGCCGGTGCTCAAGACGCTCGCGCCGGGCGGCCGCGTCGTCACCGTGTCCCGGGGCGCCACGCCCGACCAGGCGCCCGCGCTCGCCGCCGCGCGGCAGGGCGTCGACGGCGCGCTGCGGTCGATCGCGAAGGAGCTCCGCGCCGGGGCCACCGGCAACGGCGTGGTCCTGGCCGACGACGTGCCGGTCACCGCGCCCGCCGTCCTCGGCGCGCTCCGGTTCCTGCTGTCCGCCCGGTCGGCCTACGTGGACGGCCAGCTGCTCCCGGTCGACTCCGCGGCCGGCGCGCTGCCCGCCGACTGGGAGCGGCCGCTGGAGGGCCGGGTCGCCGTCGTGACCGGCGCCGCCCGCGGGATCGGCGAGGCCATCGCGACCACGCTCGCGCGGGACGGCGCCACGGTCGTGGCCGTCGACGTGCCCGCCGCGGGCGAGGCGCTGGCGGCCGTCGCCAACCGGGTGCGCGGCACGGCGCTGCAGCTCGACGTCACCGCGGACGACGCCGGCGCCCGGATCCTGGAGCACGCGCTCGGGCGGCACGGGCGGCTCGACGTCATGGTGCACAACGCCGGCATCACGCGGGACAAGCTGCTCGCCAACATGACGCCCGACCGCTGGGAGTCGGTGATCGCGGTGAACATCGCCGCGCAGCTCCGGATCAACGAGGCCCTGCTGACCTCGGGCGACTTCGCCGACGCGCCGCGCATCGTGTCGCTCGCGTCGACGTCGGGCATCGCGGGCAACCGCGGGCAGAGCAACTACGCCGCGTCCAAGGGCGGGGTCATCGGCATGGTGCAGGCCACCGCGCCGCTGCTCGCCGCGTTCGGCGGCACCGCCAACGCGGTCGCCCCCGGGTTCATCGAGACCGAGATGACCGCGCGGATGCCGGCCCTCACCCGGCAGGTCGCGCGCCGGCTGTCGTCGCTCCAGCAGGGCGGGCTGCCGGTGGACGTGGCGGAGGCCGTGGCGTTCCTCGCGTCGCCGCAGGCGGGCGGGGTCGTCGGGCAGGTGCTGCGCGTGTGCGGGCAGAGCATGGTGGGCCGGTGACGGCGGTCGAGGCGCGGGAGCGGGACGCAGAGCCGGGCGGGCCGGGGGCTCCGGGGGCCGCTGGGGCGGGCGGGGCCGCCGGGCGCCGGGTGCTGACGCTCGCGGAGTCGCCCGGGCTCGGCGGGCTGTACGCGCGCGCCGGGCTGGCCTCGGGGCGCGCGGCGGTCGGCGGGCCGGTGCGACGGGTGCTGGGCGGGGTGCCGGGAATCCCCGGAGGTCCGGACGCCGAGAGCCCGCGCACCGCCCCGGCGCTGCCGCCCGTCGAGCACCGGCTCGGCGGCGTCGTCCCCGACCCGGCGCGGCTCACCGCCTACCAGCACCTCGTCGGCGAGCCTGCGACGGACGTGCTGCCCGCGGGCTTCGTGCACGTCCTCGCGTTCCCGGTCGGCATCGCCCTGATCGTCCGGCCGGACTTCCCGATGCCGCCGCTCGGCATCGTGCACCTCGCCAACCGGGTCGAGCAGCGCTCGCCGCTGCGGGTCGGGGACACCCTGGACATCCGGTCCTGGGCGGAGGACCTGCGGCCGCACCGCAAGGGCGCGCAGGTCGAGCTGGTCGCCGAGGTGCGCCGCGCGGGCGCCGCCGCCGACGAGCCGCCGGCCTGGCGCGGGGTGTCGACCTACCTGGCGCCGGGGGTCCGGGTGCCCGGGCCGGAGCCGGAGGACGGCGCCCGCCCGGAGTTCGTCGCGCCCGTGCCCACCGGTCGGTGGGCGTTCGACGCCGGGGCGGGCCGCCGGTACGCCGCCGTGTCGGGCGACGCCAACCCCATCCACCTGCACCCGCTGACCGCGCGGGCGCTCGGGTTCCCGCGGGCCATCGCGCACGGGATGCTCACCGCCGCGCGGGCGCTCGCCGCGGTCGGCGCCCGGCGCGGGGAGGCGTACGACTGGGACGTGGAGTTCGCGTCGCCGGTCCTGCTGCCGTCGACGCCGGTGGTACGGGTCGCGGCGACGGGGAACGCGGCGTGGTCGGTGACGGCGTGGGACGCGAAGCGCCGGAAGCCGCACCTGACGGCGGAGGTGCGGGGGCGAGGGTGAGGCCGGCGCGGTCCGGCGGGTGCGGGGTGCCTAGGTGAACAGGGCGCGGAGCATCCGCCGGATCGGGCCGCCGCGGGTGAGGCGCTCGTACTCGGCGGTCCAGAACCGCTCCATCTCCATCTCGTGCCGAGTCGCCTCCTCCAGCCGCTCGCGTCGCTCGCGGTCACGGTCCACGGCCTGCTGCCACAGGTCGCCGCCCTCCGACAGCCGCCGGACGTACTCGCGTGCCTCCGCGGCGAACTCCGGGCTCACCGGGCGGCGGCCGCCGCTGCTCGACCGCTGCTGGTCGGGGGTCATCGTCCCGCTCCCTCCGGCTCGGTGATCTGCTCCCACGTTACTGTCGCGAGCGCCGACCGCACAGGGTCATCTGCGGCCGCGGCCAGCGCCTTGAGCACCGGGCCGAGGGCCTCGTCCTCGGTGCCGTCCAGGCGCTCCACCACCCAGGTGTACGACTCCCACCACTGCGCCCGGCGACGGTCCCGCTCCTGGCCCTCGCGTTCCCGTGACGCGAGCCACGCGGTGTGCCTCCTCGTCGCCACAGCCGCTGCCCGGTCGGCGCGGATCCGTGCCTGCGCCGCGGCAAGACCCAGCACCGCGGCGAGCACGGCCGCCAGCGCCGCCGGCCCCGGGGACAGCAGGAACTCCGCCAGCCACTCGGCCGTCCCGAGCGCCGGCGCCGCCTGCGTCACCGCCGCTCCCGCCGCCATGCCGACCACGCTAGAGGCCCCGGGACCCCGATCGACCGTCGTCCACAGCCCGGGTTCGGGGTGCGAGGCTGGACCCATGCCCGCCCCGCGCACCGACCTCCTCGACCCGTACCCCGGCCCTGTCGAGCCCGAGGGCGACTACGACCGCCTCCTGCTCGACGGCCTCGACCTCGCCGGCGCCGACGCGGAGAGCGCCCGGTTCATCGAGTGCCTGCTCCGGGGGTGCGACCTGGACGGGGCGGAGCTCGACCACGCCCACCTCGTCGACACCACGCTCGCCGAGTGCCGGGCGGGGATGCTCCGCGCGCGCTCGGGCACGTGGCGCGACGTCACGCTCGAGGGCTGCCGGCTCGGCGCGCTCGAGGCGTTCGGCGGCTCCTGGGACCGGGTGACGGTCGAGGGCGGCAAGATCGACTACCTCAACCTGCGCGACGCCCGGCTGCAGGACGTCCGCCTGGTCGGCTGCACCATCGGCGACCTCGACCTCGCGGGCGTCCGTGCGGCGCGGGTCCGGCTGGAGGACTGCCGGGTCGGGCGGCTGGACCTGACCCGGGCGCAGCTGAAGGACGTCGACCTGCGCGGCGCGGAGCTCGCGGGCATCGACGGCACCGCCGGCCTGAAGGGCGCGACGATCAGCCAGGCACAGCTGCTCGACCTGGCGGGCGCGCTGGCGGCGCACCTCGGGGTCGCGGTGCGGTGATGCCGCGCCGGCACGCCGTCATCCCGCGGGCCCGACCGACGCCGAGAGCGCGGCTGCGGCCGCGCGGATCCGGGCCGCGTGCTCGCGCACGACCGCCGCGCGCGCGTGCGCCTCGGCCCCCTGCTCCGCTCGCGACCCGTTGACCGGGATCGTCATCGCGTCCAGGGTGGTCGCCTCCTCCAGCAGGCCGGCGAGCGCGTCCCGCGCCGCGTGGTCGTCGGTCCGCGCCCCCGCGTCCAGCAGCACCTCCCGCCCCGACCGGAGCGCGTCGCCGATCTCCGACCAGGCACTCTGCTGGTCGGCGACGCCCGCGTCGACGAGGCGCTGCTCGCGCTGATCCCACGCCTGCCACCGGGGGTATCCGACGGCCGCGGCGCCCGCGCCGACCACGAGCACCGCCATCGCCGTCACCAGCCCGACCCGGCGCCACCTCCGGCGCCGACGGGCCCGCGCCCGGTCCAGCGCCGCGTACGGCGTCTCCACGACCTCGCTCACCGCTCCGTCCTCCCGGCACCCCGCGGTCAGTGCACCACGGGGTCCCGGCTCGGAGGAACCCCGAAACCGGCGCCGACGACCCGCCCCCTGCGCGGGCCGCCCGGCGCCGGGGTCTCAGTCCTCGACGGCCGGCCCGCAGGCCGCCGCGGCGGTCGCCGCGATCGCGTCGATGCCGGTCACGGCGGGCCGGGGCCGGGTGTCGTCCGCCACCGTCCAGCAGTCGTCGACGACCTCGTAGGACGCCGCGGGACCCTCGGTGACGTACGCGTGCAGCCCGGCGAGCAGCCGGTCGACCGTCTCCGTGGTCGTCCCGACCCCGACGGAGGCGCGGATCGCCCCGCCCGTCACGCCGACCCGGGCCAGCAGCGGGTGGGCGCAGAACCGGCCGTCCCGGACGCCGATGCCGTGCTCGGCGGACAGGTAGGCGGCCACGAGGCCGGAGTCGTGGTCGCCGAGCGTGAACGCGACCACGCCGACCGGGTCCGTCGAGTCGGACCACAGCCGCAGCACCCGGGCCCCCGGGATCGCCGCCAGCCCGTCGACCAGGCGCTCGCGCAGCGTGCGCTCGTGCTCGACCAGGGCCCCGGCAGGCAGGGCGGCGAGGGCGTCGCACGCCTCGGCCAGCGCGACGGCGCCGAGCACGTTGGGCGACCCGCCCTCGTGCCGCGCGGGCGCCGGCTGCCACAGCGTCCGGTCGGTGCGCACGTCGCGGACGGCGCCGCCGCCGGCCAGGTACGGCGTGCCGGCGTCGAGCCAGTCGCGCCGGCCCACCAGGGCGCCCGCGCCGAACGGCGCGTAGGTCTTGTGCCCGGAGAAGGCGACGTAGTCGACGCCGCTGGCCGCGAGCGAGAACGCCCGGTGCGGCACGAGCTGCGCGCCGTCGACGGCGACGCGGGCGCCGGCCTCCTGCGCGAGGGCGACCACCGAGGCGATCGGCAGCGCCTCGCCCGTGACGTTCGACGCCCCGGTCAGCGTGACGAGCGCGTACGGCTGGCGGGCGAGCTCGGTGCGCAGCGCCGTCAGCGTCTCGGCCACGGTCGGCGCCGACGGCAGGATCGTCGCCGTGCGGCCGGAGCCGCGGACCGACCGGACCCACGGCAGCAGGTTCGCGTGGTGCTCGACGTCCAGGACGAGCACCCGGCCGCCGTCGGGGACGCAGCCGGCCAGCAGGTTCAGGGCGTCGGTCGTGTTCCGGGTGATGACCGCGACGTCGTCGGGGCGCGCGCCCACGAACCGGGCGACCGTGGCGCGGGACGCCTCGTACAGCGCCGTCGACACCTGGGACAGGTAGCCGGCGCCGCGGTGCACCGACGCGTACAGCGGCAGCACCTCGACGACGCGGGCGGCCACGGACTCGAGCGCCGGCGCGGACGCGGCGTAGTCGAGGTTCGCGTACGGCACGGACCGGCCGTCGACCAGCGGGACGCGCGTGTCCCCGCCGACGACGGGCAGCAGGGCGGCCTCGGCACACGAGGTGGTGGCGGTGACGGACATGGGACTACCCCCGAGCGGATCGGTGGGGGCCCGGTCGCCGACCGGGCGACCCCGCGCTTGCCGGCCACCGGTCGGTGGACGGCCAGGTCGTCACCCGGGGCACCCCGCCGCGGAGGGAGGGTTGCCGGCCAGCGAGCCGGGGCTTCGCGCTGGCGCTCATGACCTCGTCCGAGGATGAGGCGGGCCGCGCGCAGGTGTCAACCGTGGTCCACGGTGCGACACGGGTTCACCCGGGCGCGGCCGGGCGGTCATCCTGGTCCGGGCG
The DNA here is from genome assembly GCF_019265565.1 of Cellulomonas sp. PS-H5. Lineage (NCBI taxonomy): Bacteria > Bacillati > Actinomycetota > Actinomycetes > Micrococcales > Cellulomonadaceae > Cellulomonas > Cellulomonas sp. PS-H5. The sequence goes on along the minus strand of NZ_JAHVCI010000003.1, from coordinate 43,433 downwards.
ATGGCGTAGCATCGCCGCACCATCCAGAGCGGCCGAGAGATCTGGCTCGTCGACGCCGCAGCAACCCGCGGACCCCCACCGGGGCCGGCCGAGGGTGCTTCCGCCAGATCCGATGGAGGAGAGGCATGACCGACACCGACGACCGCCTGCGCTACCGCCTGCTGACGGGGCCCGACGACCGCTCGTTCTGCGAGCGGGTCAGCGCCGCCCTGGCCGAGGGCTACGAGCTCCACGGCGGGCCTGCCGCCACCTTCGACGGGGAGCGGGTGATCGTCGCCCAGGCCGTCGTGCTGCCCGCCGCGGCCGCCCCCGGCAACCCGGTGCGCCCGCTGTGACCGCGCCGTACGCGGGTGACCTCACCCCGCAGGAGGCCTGGGACCTGCTGCTGACCGACGAGCGCGCCGTCCTCGTGGACGTCCGCACCGAGGGCGAGTGGCAGACCATCGGCGTCCCGGACACCGCCGACGCCGGCGAGGGCCGCACGGCGTTCGTCGAGTGGACCGACGCGTTCGGCCGGCCCAACCCGGCGTTCCTCGACGGCCTGGCCGCCGCCGGCGTGACCGCCGACGACCCGCGCCCCGTGGTGTTCCTGTGCCGGTCGGGCGTGCGCTCCGTCGCCGCCGCGGTCACCGCGACCGCCGCGGGCCTCGGCCCGGCGTACAACGTGCTCACCGGTTTCGAGGGCGACGTCGGCCCCGACGGCCGCCGGGGCCACCAGGGCTGGCGCGCGGCGGGCCTGCCGTGGCGGGAGGCGTGAGCGCGGGTCCCGGACCGGCGGACTGGCGGGACGAGCGGCTCCCCCGGGAGTCCCTGCGCCCGGACACGCTCGCCGTGCGCGGCGGCCACGTCCGCACGCCGTTCCAGGAGACGTCCGAGGCGCTGTTCCTCACGCAGGGCTACGTCTACTCGCGCGCCGCCGACGCCGAGGCGGCGTTCGCGGGCGAGGCCGACCGGTTCCTGTACTCGCGGTACGGCAACCCGACGGTGTCGACGTTCGAGGAGCGGCTCCGGCTGCTCGAGGGCGCCGAGGCCTGCTACGCCACGGCGTCCGGCATGTCGGCGGTGTTCACCGCGCTCGCCGCGCTCGTCCGGTCGGGCTCGCGGGTCGTCGCGGCGCGCGCGCTGTTCGGGTCGTCGGTGGTGATCTTCGACGAGATCCTCGCGAAGTGGGGCGTGCGCACCGACTACGTCGACGGCCACGTGCCCGCGCAGTGGGAGGAGGCCCTGTCGACGCCCGCGGACGTGGTGTTCTTCGAGACGCCGTCCAACCCGATGCAGGACCTGGTCGACATCGCCACGGTCAGCCGGCTCGCGCACGCCGCGGGCGCGGTCGTCGTCGTGGACAACGTGTTCGCGACGCCCGTGCTGTCCCGGCCGCTCGACTTCGGCGCCGACGTGGTCGTGTACTCGGCGACCAAGCACATCGACGGCCAGGGACGGGTGCTCGGCGGGGCCATCCTCGGCACCGACGCGTTCGTGCACGGGCCGGTGCAGACGCTGATCCGGAACACCGGGCCGTCGCTGTCGGCGTTCAACGCGTGGGTGCTGCTCAAGGGCCTGGAGACGCTGTCGCTGCGCGTCCGGCACCAGACGGCGTCCGCGCTGGAGCTCGCGACCCGGCTGGAGGGGCATCCGGCGATCGCGCAGGTCCGGTACCCGTACCTGCCGTCGCACCCGCAGCACGCCCTCGCGCTCGCGCAGCAGTCGGGCGGCGGCACGGTGGTGACGCTCGACCTGCGGGTGCCGGAGGGGTCGACGCCCGCGGAGGCCAAGGCGCTGACGTTCGGCGTGCTGGACGCGCTGCGGGTCGTGGACATCTCGAACAACCTCGGCGACGCGAAGTCGCTGGTCACCCACCCGGCGACGACGACGCACCGCAAGCTCGGCCCGGACGGGCGCGCGGCGGTCGGCATCGCGGAGTCGACGGTACGGCTGTCCGTGGGGCTGGAGGACGTCGACGACCTGGCCGACGACCTGGAGCGGGCCCTGGGCACGCTGGGCGGCTGACGGCGAGGGCGGCCCGACGGCGGTCACGTCGCCGGGTCGTCCTCCCACGGGCTCGGCAGCGGGGGCAGCGGCGTGATGCGGTCGCTGCGCCGCCACGCGACGACCGCGGCCGCCACCAGCGGCGCGCCGGAGGCTACCGCGGCGGCCACCGCCCGCGCGACGGGGACCTGCTCGAACGGCGCCGCGAACACCACCTGCGGCCACGCCCCGGCGACGGTCGCCACGGCGGCGACCGCGAGCGTGCCCGCCGCCACGACGACCGTACGGGCCCGGGACCCGGGTGGCGGCAGACGCCGGCCCACGGCCAGCACGCCGGCCCCGACCAGCAGCGCGACGGCGAGGCAGGGCACCAGGACCGGCACCAGGGTGATCGCCGTCCAGAAGGCCACGAGCACGAGCCAGTCCGCAAGGCCGAGGTGCCAGCCCAGGACCCCCGCGGCGCGCACCACCGCGAGCCACAGCGGCAGCACGACGCCCAGCAGCGCCCAGTGCCGGAGCCTCGTCACGCGCCGAGGCTACGGACGCGGCCCGGCCGTCAGAGATCGTTCGCCCCGGCGATCACGAAACCGACACCGACCAGCACGAACATCCCCCCGCCGAGCCGCTGCAGGAGCACGTGCCGGCGCCGGGTCGGCTCGCCGTCGCGCCTGTCCAGCGCGAACCGCGTGCGGTCGAGGCGTCCGAGCACCCCGGCCAGGCCGGCGACCGCCACGACGACGCCGATGACGACGAGCGGCCAGCCGTTCAGCAGGGGACCGAGGGTGCCGGGATCCCGGCGTCCCCGCACGTCGGACCCCCGGGAGTCAGGGGTAGGTGCCCTCGGGCGCCGGACGGCGGGGGCGGTCCTGCTCCGGGCGCCAGCGCGCCCACGCGGTCGCCGCCGCGAGGGTCAGCGGCAGGCCGACGAGCAGCGCCGACCACCCGAGCACCGCGGGCGCGAACGCCACCGCGACTCCGCCGGTGGCGAGGACCGCGCCCAGGAGGGTCGACCCCACCCCGGTGACCGCGACGGCGACGACCCGGGCCCGGGGGCGGCGGGGGTCACCGGCCGGCGGCAGGCGGCGCGCGACGGCCAGCACCCCGGCGCCGACCAGGCCGCCCAGCAGCGCGGCCGGCACCGCGCCCAGCAGGAGGATCAGCACCGCGTACCCGAGGAACCCGGCGCGGGCGTCGGGGTCGCCGGTCCCCGTGAGCGCGACCAGCCACACGGCCAGCAGCAGCACGCCCAGGACCGACCAGTGCCACACCCGCGTCATGGGAGCCCACCGTACCGACAGCCACGGTCACGGCCGACGGCCTCCGAGCCGGACCTCCCGGGTCGGGCCCTCGCCCGGGCCCCGGGTCGGTGCGGGTGCTGGTGCCGGTGCGACGGTGGAAGGTTGTGACGGACACGCCGGCGGCGCGTCCGTCACAACCTTCCACCGTCGGGGTCGATCGGAGTCGGTCGGGGTCGGGGCGCCGGAGGTCAGGCCACCAGCGCGCGGAGCTCCGCCTCGACCTCGGCGCCGCCGGCCAGGGGGTGCAGGACCACGCCGTCGACGCCCGCGCGCCGGGCGACCTCGCCGACCTCGGCGACGAGCCGGTCCGCGGTCGTGACGACGCGGGTGTCGGCGGGCGCCCACGACAGCCCGGCGAGGGCGTCGAGGTACTCCAGGTGCGACCTCTTCCGGCGGGCGGTGCGCTCGTCACCGGCGAGCACGACCTCCAGGTCGAGCAGCACCCGGACCGCGGACCGGTCGCGGCCGACCTCGGCGAGGGCGTCCTCGACGAGGGCGGCCACCCGGGCGAGCGCCCCGACGGAGGGCACCGCGACGGAGAAGCCGAGCCGGATGACGTCGGCGGTGCGGGCGGCCACGGCGATCCCCGACTCCGACTCCGGCCGGGCCTCGACGGTCCGCACGCCGTAGGCCGGGGCGCCGACGTGCACGACCGGCGCGCGCTCCGCGTCCGGTGCGAGCTGGTCCGCCGCCGTCGGGGCGCTGGTCCCCACCCGACTCTCGCGCTGTGCGCCGAGGGATCGGGCGGCGTCGCGAGGATCCGCGGGTGCCCGGAGCGGGGACACCGGGGCGCGACCGGGGGCCAGGGCCGGGGCGGCGTGCGCCGGGGCGGGCGCGAGGTCCGGGGTGGCGGGCGCGCGGCGGGTCGGGACGACGCGGCGGGCGGCGGCGGGGACGTGACGGGTGGCGACCGCGAGCGCGCGGTCCAGCACGGGCTGAGCCATGGGGGTGGTGTCCTCGGGGTGAGGCGGGTGCGCGGCGAGGGCCGTCCGGCCGCGGGCGCGCGAGGGTGTCAGCTCAGCGACAACACACCCGGCTCAGGAACACGCGGGCAGCCTAACCGCGCCCCGCCGGACGAGGCAGCACCGTGTCCACATCCCGGGCGCACGTGACGCGACCCGGCCGCGACCCGACGGCCGCCGCCCACGACCCGAAAGCCGACCGCGAGCGTGCACTCGACGCGTCGAGCGAGTATCCGCTGACTACTCGCTCGACGCGTCGGATACTCGCTCGACGCTCGACGGCCGCAGCCGGCGGCGCGGAGCCGCGGGGACGCGCGAGCGCCCCGGACCCGCGGGGTCCGGGGCGCCGAGCGTCCGGGTCAGGAGACGAGCGCGCGCATCACCGAGGTGAAGAACCGCAGGCCGTCCGTGCCGGAGCGCGGGCCGCGGGCGCCGTCCGGGCCGAAGCCCGCCTCGACGGCGTGCTCGGGGTGCGGCATGAGGCCGACGACGTTGCCGCGCGCGTTGCTGATGCCGGCGATCCCGCGCCGCGACCCGTTCGGGTTCACGTCCTCGTAGCGGAACACGACCCGGCCCTCGCCCTCGAGCTCGTCGAGGGTGTGCTCGTCGGCGACGTACTGGCCGTCCTGGTTCTTGAGCGGGATCGTGATCCGCTCGCCCGCGGCGTACTCGCTCGTCCAGGCGGTGTCGGCGCGCTCGACGGACAGCACCTGCTCGCGGCAGACGAAGTGCAGGTGGTCGTTCTTGATCATCGAGCCGGGCAGCAGGTGCGCCTCGGTGAGGACCTGGAAGCCGTTGCAGATGCCGAGCACGGGCATGCCCTTGCCGGCGGCCTCGACGACCTCGCCCATCACGGGCGCGAACCGGCTGATCGCGCCGGCGCGCAGGTAGTCGCCGTAGGAGAACCCGCCGGGCAGGACCACGGCGTCGACGCCGCGCAGGTCCGCGTCGGCGTGCCAGAGCGCGACGGGCTCGGCCCCGGCGAGGCGCACGGCGCGCGCGGCGTCGCGGTCGTCCAGGGTGCCCGGGAAGGTGACGACGCCGATCTTGGTCATCAGGCCAGGCCCTCGGACAGCACGGTCCCGGCCGCGTCGGCCTCGGAGTCGGCCACGCGGACGACGTCCTCGATCACCGGGTTCGACAGCACCTGGGTCGCGGCCTCGGCGGCGGCGGCCAGCACCTCGGGGGTGACCGGGCCGTCGACCTCGAGCTCGAACCGCTTGCCCTGGCGAACGGAGGTGAACTGGCCGAACCCGAGCCGCGGCAGCGCCCCGGCGACGGCCTTGCCCTGCGGGTCGAGGATCTCCGGCTTGGGCATCACATCGACGACGACTCGTCCCACGGGTGAGCTCCCTGGTTCGCGGCGGTGGGGATGGTCACAGCGTACCGATCCCGCGGGGTGCCTCCGCGCGCGCGTCCGTCAGGCGGCGCGGACCACCCCGACGTGCGCGTTCCCGCCGCCGGTCAGGTAGGCCATGATCGCCGGGTTGTCCGAGGTGGCGAGGTCGGTGGAGTACCCGACGACGACCACGGCCCAGCCGCGGTCGAGCAGCGCGTCCAGCCAGGCGTCGTCGTGCTCGGCCGCGAGCTCGGTCTCGTCCCCGACCCAGAGCGTCGCCCAGCCGCCGGCGGCGGTGAGCGACGCGCGGTAGTCGTCGACCTCGCGCAGCGCGGCGGCGTCGGTTCCGGACAGGCCCAGCGCGGCGGCGTACCGCTCGAGCCGCGGCACGACCCCGGGCTCGCGGCGGGTCGGGTGCACGACCCAGCACGCGACGGGGCGGCCGTCCCGGGGGTGGTACCCGAGCGCGGTGCGGCCGCCGATGCCGTGGGGGGCGAGGACGTGCAGGTCAGAGTGCATATGTGCGGGGACGTTACGACCCGGTAGCCCGCGTGTCCTGGGACGTCTGGGTGGTAGCACCCACCCCCGTGGGGCGGACCACCCGATCGGTCGACGCCGTCCGGGTGGGTGGGCGTCACCCAGGCACGTGCCGTGGCAGGGGATCGACGGAGATCGGCGCCCGCACCCCTGTCGGACCGAGCCGGAGGACCAGCACGATTCCCCCCATGGACCTCTCCCCCGACGCCGCCCTGGTCGTGATCGACGTGCAGCAGGGCTTCGACGACGCCGCCTTCTGGGGCCGGCGCGACAACCCCGACGCCGAGCGGAACATCGGCGCCCTCGTCGACGCGTGGCGGCGCACCGGCCGCCCGGTCGTGGTCGTGCAGCACGCCTCCCGGACCTCGCCGCCCCTGCACGCCGGCACGCCCGGCTACGACCTCAAGCCCGTCGTCGCCGACGTCGAGCCCGCGCTGCACGTCACGAAGTCGGTGAACTCGGCGTTCTACGGCGAGCCGGACCTGCACGCGTGGCTGACCGGCGCCGGGATCCGGCAGCTCGTGCTCTGCGGCATCCAGACCAACATGTGCGTCGAGACCACCGCGCGGATGGCCGGGAACCTCGGCTACGACGTGCTGCTGCCGATCGACGCCGCGCACACCTTCGACCTCGCGGGCCCCGACGGCGCGGTGCTGTCCGCGGAGGACCTGACCCGCGCGACGGCCACCAGCCTGCACGGCGGCGGGTTCGCCCGGGTGGTGCGGGCGGCGGAGGTGGTCGCCGCGGCCTGAGGGCCGGGTCCGCCCGGGCGGCCGGACCCGGCCGTCGTCAGAACGCCCGGTGCGTCCAGCGCCCGCCGAGCAGCGTGCCCGCGACCGGCATCTCGCGCAGCGGCGCCCCCGCGGACAGCGGGTCGGCGTCCAGCACCGCCAGGTCGGCCGGCGCCCCGACCGCGAGCGTCAGCGGCTGCCCGTCCACCGACGACCGCAGCGCGGTGAGCAGGTCGAGCCGCTGCTCCGGGTGCCACGGCTCGCGCCCGTCCCGGGTCCGCTCGACGGCCGCGGACACCGCGACCCACGGGTCCAGCGGGGCGACCGGCGCGTCCGAGCCGAGCACCAGCTCGACGCCCGCGGCGGCGAGCGAGGCCAGCGCGAACGCCCGCCCGGTGCGGCCGGCCCAGTGCCGGTCGGCGACGTCACGGTCGTCCATGGCGTGCTCGGGCTGCACGGAGGCCACCACGCCGAGCGCGGCGAACCGCGCCACGTCGGCGTCGGTGAGCAGCTGGGCGTGCTCGACGGACCCGCGGGCGCCGGACGCGGCGAACGCGTCCAGGGCCAGGGTGTTCGCGTGGTCGCCGATCGCGTGGATCGCACAGGTCAGACCCTTGCGGGTCGCGTGCGCCATGAGCGGGACCAGGTGCTCGGGTGGCACGGACAGCACGCCGTGCGCGTCGGCGCCGGACAGGCCGGGGTACGGGTCGTGGCAGAACGCGGTGCGGGTGTTCAGCGACCCGTCCGTCACCACCTTGAGCGGGCCCTGCTGGAGCAGCCCGCCGGTGCCGACGACCACGTCGCCGGAGCGCAGCTCCTCGGCCAGCACGCGGTCCAGGTACGGCTCCCAGACGCCCGCGCGGACCCGGAGCGCGTCGTTGCCCGCGGCGATCCGGCGGCGCCACGGCGTGAGGTTCTCGGTGATCTCGAGCTCGACCACGCCCACCACGCCCCGCGCGGCGGCCGCCCGGGACGCCTCGGCCACCCACTCGTCGGCGACGTCGTCCCGCACGTGGTCGACGACGCTGGTCAGCGGCAGCCACTCGGCCTCGCGCAGCAGCCCGGTCGGGTGAGCGGGCACGCCCGCGTACCGCAGGCCGGCGGTGCTGAACCAGGCGCAGTGCAGGTCGCCGGACACCAGGATCACCGGCACGTCGCCGACCGCGGCGTCGAGCAGCTCCGCGGTGGGGGCGTCCGGCCACAGCCCGTCGCGGAACCCGTAGCCGACCAGCGCGGTGCCCGGGGTGAGCGGCCGCGCGGCGAGCCGGTCGAGCACGATCCGGATCGCGTGCGCCGCGGAGGTCGCGGCCGAGACGTCGAGCCGCTGCCGGGCGAGCGCCCACTGCGTCATGTGGGTGTGCGCGTCCCAGAGGCCCGGCATGACGGTGCGACCGCCGAGGTCGACCTGCTCGACGCCCGCGCCGGCCCCGCGCCCGAGGTCCGGCCCGACGGCGTGCACCCGGCCGTCCCGCAGCAGCACGTCGACGGTGCGGGCGGCACCCACCAGGCGGGCGTGGGTCAGGACGAGCGGTGCGGTGCTCACGGCGGTGGGTCTCCGTTCGGGATGAGGGCCGGCACCGGCGCCGGCCCGGGGTCATGCGCGGGTCAACCGCGCATCAGGTCCAGTCCGGGCGGCGGTCGAGCTCGGCCCGCATCTCGGCCGCGAGCGCCGGGTCGGCGTAGTGCGGGTCGGTCCCCAGGTGCTCGACCACGCGCTCGGCGACGGCGCGCGGCTTGTCCTGGCTGAGCTTGGCCTTGCCCTGCCACCGGGTCACCGACAGCCGGAACCCGACGGCGCCGGGCGCGATCCGGCGGGCGTAGCCCTCGACGTCGGGCATCCGGACCGGGTCGGGCATCGGCGCCTCGTACCGGTCGACGGTCGCGCCCATGACGGCGTAGGAGTCCTCGGCGTCGAGCAGCTCGAGCGTGCCGTACAGGTGCACGGCGAGGTAGTTCCAGGTGGGCACCGCCGGGGCGTAGCCGTACCAGCCGGGCGACACGTAGCCGTACGGACCCTCGACGACCAGCAGGTGCTCCCGGCCGGACCCGACCTGGTGCAGCAGCTCGTCGGGCCGGCCCAGGTGGCTGAGCACCGCGAGCGGCGCCGACGGCACCGTGAACCGGTCGGGCAGGCCGTGCGCATCCCGGGCAGGCCGCGCAGCGGGGGCCGTCGCGTCCCCGGCCGCGCCGGACGGCAGCGTCACGTCCTCGGCCAGCAGCACCGGCACGTGCGAGGCCACCGGTCCGTCGTCGGTCACGGAGACGAGCGTCGCCCACCCGTGGGCCCGCACCAGGTCGCGTACGCGCCCCTCGTCGGTCAGCACGTAGTCCGTCGTGTGGATCACGCGGCCCATCGAACCACCACGCACCCCTCGGGCGGCACCCACGCCCTGTGTCACGCACGTAAAACTTTCATTGCCTACTGAACTCTCAGCATCCCGGCTATTGACTCCACCACGGGGTCCCGGGGTTGACTGTCCGGCACCGCCGCCGGGCGCAGACCCGGCCCCCGGCCCGCGCCGTCCCACCCCCGACGCCGCGCGACCGGCCACCCGGCAGAGCCGCCGACCCCGCTCCCCGTGCACTCCCCCGCCCCGGCGGCCCCTGCCGCCGCTCCCCCTGCAGTGGAGGACCCATGAGAACGACCCGGATCCGGCTCGCGGCCGGTGCCGCCGTGCTGGCGCTCGCCCTGGCCGCCTGCTCCGGCGGCGGTGGTGACGACTCCGCCGACACCAGCGCGACGGGCTCGGGAGGCGGCGCGATCCGCGTCGCCGTGACCGACCCGATCCAGCTGATCCCCGGCCGCCAGTCGATCGCCTTCGACTTCAACATGGCCGTCTGGGCCCCGCTGACCTGGATCGACGACGCCGGCGAGCTGACGTACGTGGCGGCCGACTCCGTCGAGTCGGAGGACGGCACCACCTGGACGATCACGCTGAAGGACGGCTGGACCTTCCACGACGGGACGCCGGTGACGGCGCAGTCCTACGTGGACGCCTGGAACGCGGTGGCCTACGGCCCGAACGCGTGGGAGAACTCCGGCCAGCTCGCGAACGTCGTGGGCTACGCCGACCTCAACCCCGCCGAGGGCGAGCCGACGACCACCGAGATGTCCGGCCTGCAGGTGGTCGACGACACCACGTTCACCGTCACGCTCACCGGCCCCGACGGCCAGTTCCCCATGCAGCTCAGCCAGGCGCAGACGGCGTTCTACCCGATGCCGGAGTCCGCGTTCGACGACTTCGACGCGTACAACGTGCACCCGGTCGGCAACGGCCCGTTCGAGGTCGAGACGGACTACGCCGAGAACGAGGAGATGACCGTCACGGCGTACGCCGACTACCAGGGCCCCGCCCCGACGGTCGACGCGATCACGTTCGTGCCGTACACCGACACCACCACCGCCTACACCGACGTGCAGGCCGGCAACATCGACGTCGCGGGCGTCCCGGTGGCGCGCCAGACCCAGGCCTCGGCCGACTTCGGCGACCGGCTCTACACCTTCGAGGCCGCGGGCATCTCCTACCTCGGCCTGCCGCTGTGGGACGCGCGCTACTCGGACGTCCGGGTGCGCCAGGCGATCTCGATGGCGATCGACCGGGACACGATCAACGACGTCATCTACGGCGGCCTGTTCACGCCGGCCACCGCGCTGACCCCGGCCGTCGAGGCCGGCACGCCCGAGGGCATCTGCGCGGAGTACTGCGAGTACGACCCCGAGGGCGCCAAGGCCCTGCTCGAGGAGGCCGGCGGGTTCGACGGCACGATCGACATCTACTTCCCGGGCGGGTCCGGCCTGGACGAGCTGTACACGGCCATCGCCAACCAGCTCCGGCAGAACCTGGGCGTGGACGCGGTCGCGACCCCGAGCACCGACTGGGCCGAGTTCGCCGACAAGCGGACCGCGGGCGACATCGCCGGGCCGTTCTTCTCCCGGTGGGGCGCGCTGTACCCGAGCCAGCAGAACACCCTCCGGGCGTTCTACGTCGAGGGCGGCGGCTGCCCGAACTGCATCCCGTACTACGAGCCCGAGGTGACCGACCTGATCGCGGCCGCCGACGCCGAGGTGGACGCGGACGCCGCGGCCGAGGCCTACGCGGCCGTGCACGAGCGGATCCTCGAGGACTTCCCGGCCCCGCCGCTGTTCTTCGAGACCTACTCCTACGTGGTGTCCGACCGGGTGGCCGAGCTGCCCACGTCGGCGGTCGGCAACCCGACGTACACCCAGGTCGTCCTCGCCGAGGGCGCATGATCACGCCCCACGAAATCGCTCGCTGCGCTCCCGATTCCGCGGGGGCCCCGACATGAGCCAGGGCACCCTCCCGGCGGGCTCGCTCGAGGACGTCCTCGAGCGGGCCCGCCGGGTCCCCCCGATGTCCGGCTTCCCCCCGGTCGACGAGCTGCTGGCCTGGTTCGGCACGCTCGCGGCCGACCACCCGCGGCTCGTCACCGAGCGGCGGATCGGCACCTCCCGCCTCGGCGAGCCGATCCCGATGTTCTCGGTCGGCTCCGGGCCGCGGTCGCACCTGCTGTTCGCGGGCGTGCACCCGAACGAGCCGATCGGGTTCCGGACGCTCCAGCACCTCGCCTCGGAGCTGGTGGCCGACCCCGACCTGCTCGCGCGGTCCGGCGCCACCTGGCACCTGGTCCCGTGCATCGACCCGGACGGCACCCGGCTGAACGAGTCCTGGTTCGCCGACCCGTCCGACCGCACCGCGTACTCCCGGCGGTTCTACCGGCCCGCGCCGTCCGAGCAGGTCGAGTGGACGTTCCCGTTCGCCTACAAGGACGCGTACTTCGACGACGTCATCCCCGAGACCCAGGCGCTCATGCGCGTGATCGACGACGTGCGGCCGGAGCTCATGGTCAGCCTGCACAACGCGGAGCTCGGCGGCGTCTACTACTACCTGTCCGAGGAGGTGCCGGGGGCCGTCGACGCGCTGCACGCCGTCCCCCGCACGCTCGGCCTGCCGCTCGACGTCGGCGAGCCGGAGTCCCCGTCGATCCGGTCGATCGCCCCCGCGGTGTTCCACATGTCCAGCACCCGCGAGGAGTACGACTACCTCGAGTCGCTGGGCCTGGCCGCGGCGACGATGGTCGGCGGCGAGTCCTCCAGCGCCTACGCGCGCCGGCACGGCACCGTCTCGCTGGTCGCGGAGCTGCCGTACTGGTCGCACCCGCTCGCCGACGACACCACCCCGACCTCGGCGGACTACGCCGACGTGGTGCGCGCCAAGGGCGAGGAGCTCGTCGACCTCGGCGCGACGCTGACCGGCCTGCTCGAGGACGCCCGGCCCGACCTCACGCTGCGATCGCCGTTCCTGCGGGCGAGCGAGGCGTTCGTGCCGATGATGGGCGAGGGCGGCCGCGCCGAGCTGCTGCGGGCCGAGCGCCCGGAGCTGCGCCGCGCCGCCACCGCGGCCGAGGTGTTCAGCAACGAGGACGTCGTCCGGTGCTTCCGGCTGCGGTTCGGGGGCATGCTGCTGCGGGCGCTCGACGCGGAGGTCCACGCCGGGATCGCCACGGCGCGGGTCCGGCGGGTCGCCGACCGGGCGCGCGAGGTCTACGACGGCTGGGTCGCGGAGGCGGACTCGCTCACGGGGCTGACCGTGCTGCCGGTCGAGCAGCTGGTCGGCGTGCAGTACGGCGCCACGCTGGCGATGTCGCAGGTGCTGGCGGCGCGGACCGCGGGCGGCGCGTCGTGAGCCGGTACGCGGTGCGCCGCGCCGTCGAGCTCCTGATCGTGTTCCTCGGCGTCACGCTGGTCATCTACCTCATGGTGTTCGCGCTGCCCGGCGACCCGATCCGGTCCCTCGGTGGCGACCGGCCGCTGCCGGACAACGTCGTCGCCGAGCTGCGGTCCCGGTACCACCTGGACGAGCCCGTGCTCCAGCAGTACGCCCGGTACCTGGGCGGCCTGTTCACCGGCGACCTCGGCACCAACTTCAGCGGCCAGTCGGTCGCGGGGCGCATGGAGTCCCGGTGGCCGGTCACGATCACCCTGGCGCTGACCGCGTGGGGCATCGAGGTCGTCCTCGGCGTGCTGCTCGGCCTGTTCGCGGGCCTGCGCCGCGGCCGCGCCGGCGACCGGTTCGTCCTGGCCGGCACCATCCTCGCGACCAGCATCCCGGTGTTCGTGGTCGCGGTGACCGCGCAGCTCGTGCTCGGCGTGCGGCTCGGCTGGTTCCCGGTCGCGGGGACGAGCGACGGCTGGCCGACCTCCTACCTGCTGCCCGCGGCCGTCATCGCCGTGTTCGGCCTCGCCTCGGTCACCCGGCTCATGCGCGGCTCGGTGGTCGACACGCTGCAGTCCGACTTCGTGCGGACCCTGCGGGCCAAGGGCCTGCGGGAGCGGCAGGTCGTCGGCGTGCACGTGATGCGGAACTCCGCGATCCCGGTGCTGACCTTCCTGGCCATCGACCTCGGCTACCTGCTCGGCGGCACCGTCGTCGTGGAGGGCGTGTTCAACCTGCCGGGCGTCGGCCAGCTGCTGTTCCAGGCGATCCGCGCGCACGAGGGGCCGACCGTCGTCGGCGTCTCCACCGCGCTGATCATCATCTTCCTGCTGACGAACCTGGTCGTGGACCTGCTGTCGTCGGTGCTCGACCCGAGGATCCGCCATGAGTGACACCCTCACCGCGACCGCGGCCACCGAGGTCGACGCGGACGCCCCCGCGGCGCCGCGCGGCGTCTGGCGCACGCTGCGCCGCCGCCCGCTGTTCTGGCTGTGCGCCGGGGTGCTCGGCGTGCTGCTGCTGATCGCCGTCGCCCCGTCCTGGTTCGCCGGCTGGTTCGGCCAGCCCGACCCGCGGGCCTGCAACCTGTCCGACAGCGCGCTGCGCCCGGGCGGCGAGCACGTGTTCGGCACCGACGTGCAGGGCTGCGACGTGTACGCCAACGTCATCTACGGCACCCAGGCCTCGCTGACCGTCGGCGTGCTCGCGACCGCCGTGGCCCTGCTGGTCGCCCTGGTGGTCGGCACCGCCGCGGGGTTCTACGGCGGGATCGCCGACCGGCTGATCGCCCGGCTGACCGACGTCTTCCTCGGCTTCCCGTTCCTGCTCGGCGCGGTCGTGGTGCTCACCTCGATCGGCACCCGGTCCGCCGTCACGGTCGCCCTGGTGCTCGCGCTGTTCTCCTGGCCGACCATGGCGCGGCTCGTCCGCGGCTCCGTCCGCGCCGTCCGCGACGCCCCGTACGTCGAGGCGGCCAAGGCGATGGGCCTGCGGGACCGGCGGATCATCGCGCGGTACGTGCTGCCCAACTCGATCGGCCCGGTGCTCGCCGTGGCCACCACGATGGTCGGCGGCGTCATCGTCTCCGAGTCGACGCTCACGTTCCTCGGCCTGGGCCTGCGCGCCCCGTCGATCTCCTGGGGGCTGCAGCTGTCCAGCGCGCAGACCTACTTCCAGACGTCCCCGCACATGCTGCTGTTCCCGAGCATCTTCCTGACCGTGACCGTCCTCGCGATGATCACGCTCGGCGACGTCCTGCGGGACGTCCTCGACCCGAAGGGCCGCGGCTGACGCCGCGCCGCCCGCACCGCACCTCGCACCACCCCTGGCACCACCCCGCACCGTCCCGAGAGGCCCACCGCATGTCCGACACGACCGCCACCCTCCGCGCCGCCGCCCCCTACCTCGCGTCGTGGGTCGACCTCCAGGGCGCGTTCCGCCGCGCCGTCGGCGTCCAGGTGGCGATCCGGTCCGGGGACGAGGTCGTGCTCGAGCACGCGTGGGGCACCGCCGACGTCACCACGGGCGAGCCGCTGCGCACCGACCACCTGTTCCGGATCGCCTCGCACTCCAAGTCGTTCACCGCGACCGCGGTGATGCGGCTGGTCGAGGCCGGCCGGCTCCGGCTGGACGACACCGTCGGGACGCACGTCGCCGGGCTGGCGGGGTCCCCGCTCGGGTCCCGCACCGTCCGCGAGCTGCTCGGCCACCAGGCCGGCGTGATCCGCGACGGCGAGCGCGGCGACTTCTGGCAGCTCGACGGTCCTTTCCCGGACGAGCCGACCCTGCTGGCGGAGCTGCGCGAGGCCGGCGAGGTCTACGGCGCGAACGAGCACTTCAAGTACTCCAACTACGGGTACGGGATCCTCGGCCTGGTCGTGGAGTCCGTGACCGGCCAGCCGTTCCGCGACCACCTGCGCGCCGCGGTGCTCGACCCGCTCGGCATGGCCGACACCGGCGCCGAGTACGACGAGGCGCTGGCCGCGCGGTACGCCGCGGGCCACACCGCCCTCCTCGACGCCGACGACCGCCGGGAGACCATCGAGCACGTCGACACCCGCGCGCTCGCCGCCGCCACCGGCCTCTACTCCACCGCCCGGGACATGACGGCGTTCGGGGCCGCGCACTTCTACGGCGACGAGTCCCTGCTGTCCGACGGCGGCAAGCGGCTGCTGCACCGCCAGGAGTCGGTGGTGAAGGTGCACGGCAAGGAGGTCGGGCGGTACGGCATCGGCCTGGACCTGCACACCATCGGCGACCGGGAGATCGTCGGGCACTCCGGCGGGTACCCGGGCCACATCACGCGCACCTACATCGACCCGGAGAAGCGGCTGGTCGTCAGCGTCCTCACCAACGCGATCGACGGCCCGGCCGACCCGATCGCCGTCGGCCTCATCAAGCTGATCGACCTCGCGCTGAACCCGCCCGCGGACGCGCCCGAGCCCGCGGCGGACGCCCGGCCGCTCGCCGAGTACACCGGCCGGTTCGGCGCCCTGTGGGGGATCACCGACATCGCCGAGCTCGGCGGCCGGCTCCTGCTGCTGCACCCCGCCGCGCCGGACCCGGTGGCCGCGTACGACGAGCTGCACGTGCGCGGGCGCGACGTGCTCGGCACGACCCGGCAGCCGG
Source organism: Cellulomonas sp. PS-H5 (assembly GCF_019265565.1). Classification (NCBI taxonomy): domain Bacteria; kingdom Bacillati; phylum Actinomycetota; class Actinomycetes; order Micrococcales; family Cellulomonadaceae; genus Cellulomonas; species Cellulomonas sp. PS-H5. The sequence continues at coordinate 27,716 of NZ_JAHVCI010000003.1, read as the reverse complement.
GCTTCGGGTCGGCGGGCGAGGACGTGGTCGTCGAGCGCGCGGCGGACGGGAGCATCGCCGCCGTGCGCAACGGGATGACCTCCTGGCCCCTCGACGAGTTCCGCCGCCGGCGCACCGGGATGACCCGCCGCCGGGACGCCGGTGCGCCGGTCCCGGCGTCCCTAGGCTGACCCGCATGACCAGCGACGACGCAGCATCGGCCGCCGACCTCACGATGACGCCGGAGCAGCTGGCGTGGATCGAGCAGTTCGCGCTGACCTGGGAGGGCACGAACAGCGCCCGCATGGAGGGTCGCGTGGTCGGGCTGCTGATGATCGCCGACCGCCCCTACCTGTCGTCCCAGCAGATCGCGCAGCTGCTCACCGCGAGCGCCGGTGCGGTGTCCACCGCGACCCGGCGGCTCGTGGAGGTGGGGTTCATCCAGCGGCACGCGATCGGCGGCGACCGGAACCACTACTTCCGCGTCGAGGACGACATCTGGGGGCGCTGGCTGGCGAGCGAGCGGAACTACCTGCCGCGGCTGCAGCGGGTCCTCGACGCGGCCCTCACCGGCGGCCCCGCGGAGGGGCCGGAGCGCCGGCTGCGCAACGCCCGCAACTACATGGAGTGGCTCGCGGGGTACCACCGCAAGATGCTCGCCGACTGGGAGGCCTACCGCGACGCGCAGGCCGGGACTGGAGAACCGTGACCACCGACCCGACCCCCGGCGCGGCCACGGCCGCCGCCCCCGTGCTGTCCGTGCGCGACCTGACCGTCACGTTCCGCGTCGACCGCGGGCGGAGCCCCGACGTGCACGCCGTCCGCGGCGTCTCGTTCGACCTGCACGCCGGCGAGGTGCTGGCCGTCGTCGGCGAGTCCGGCTCCGGCAAGTCCGTGTCCTCGCTCGCGGTGCTCGGCCTGCTGCCCGGCACCGCGCGGGTCACCGGCAGCGCGCGGCTCGGGGACCTGGAGCTGGTCGGCCTGGACGACCGGGCGCTGTCCGACATCCGGGGGCGCCGGGTCGCGATGATCTTCCAGGACCCGTCGAACGCGCTGGACCCGGTGTTCACCATCGGGTTCCAGCTCCGCGAGACCCTGCGCCGGCACCTGCCCGGCCTGTCCCGGGACGAGGCCCGCGCCCGCGCCGTCGAGCTGCTGCGGATGGTCGAGCTGCCCGACCCCGAGGACCGGCTCAAGTTCTACCCGCACCAGCTGTCCGGCGGGCAGGCGCAGCGGGTGATGATCGCGATGGCGCTCGCCTGCGATCCCGAGGTGCTGATCGCCGACGAGCCGACCACCGCGCTCGACGTCACCGTGCAGCAGGAGGTCCTCGACGTCCTGCGCCGGCTGCGTGCCCGCACCTCGGCGGCCGTCGTGCTCATCACGCACGACATGGGCGTGGTCGCCGACCTGGCGGACCGGGTGGTCGTCATGCGGCACGGCGAGGTCGTGGAGACGGCCGACGTCGCCGACCTGTTCGACTCCCCCGCCGCGGCCTACACGCGCACCCTCCTGGACGCCGTGCCGCGGATCGGCGCCGACGAGCGCCCGGCCGGCACCGACGCCGCCGAGCGGCCCGCGCTCAACGTCGAGAACCTGGTCGTCGAGTACCGGAACCGGAGGGGCCGCGTCGTCCGGGCCGTCGACGACGTCACGCTGCGGGTGCAGCCCGGCGAGATGCTGGCCCTGGTCGGCGAGTCGGGCTCGGGGAAGTCGACGCTCGGCCGGTGCGCCCTCGGGCTCGCGCCGCTCACGTCCGGGACCGTCGAGGTCGTCGGCACCCGGCTCGGGCGGGACACCCCGCGCGCCGTGCGGGCGGCCCGCACGCGGATCGGCGTCGTGTTCCAGAACCCGGCCGCCTCGCTCAACCCGCGGTACACGATCGGCGAGTCCGTGGCCGAGCCGCTCCGGGTGCACGCCGGCCTGCGGGGCAGCGCCCTCACCGCGCGGGTCGCCGAGCTCCTGGACGGCGTCGAGCTGCCCGCCGCCTGGGCCTCGCGCTACCCGCACGAGCTGTCCGGCGGCCAGCGGCAGCGGGTGTCGATCGCCCGGGCGGTGTCGCTGGACCCGGAGCTGCTGATCGCCGACGAACCCACCTCCGCGCTCGACGTGTCCGTGCAGGCCACCGTGCTCGAGCTGTTCCGGTCCATCCAGCAGCGGCTCCGCTTCGCGTGCCTGTTCATCAGCCACGACCTCGCGGTGGTGGACGAGCTCGCCGACCGGGTCGCGGTGATGCACCGCGGGCGGGTCGTCGAGGTGGGCGAGCGCAGCCGGGTGCTGGGGGCGCCCGAGCACGACTACACCCGGCGGCTGCTGGCGGCCGCGCCGGTGCCGGACCCCGCTGCCCAGGCGGCGCGGCGGGCGGTGCGGCTGGCGGGCTGACCAGCGCTCCCGCAACGCACGGCACGGTCGTTCCCGCCACTCGGGGATGCCCGATTCGCCCGTGATGTCGACCACATGTGTGGTTTTTCACCCGCTCTTTACCACCGAGATGCGCCTGACGCCACAGGAACCCGTGCGACCGTCCGATGGACAGCAGCACACGGGCCGACCCGGCCCGCGGGGCGACGTCGGCCCGCGCCGACGCCGCAGGGACCTCCCCGGGGGGGTCCGGAGCACGGAGGTGGGACCGCATGACCCTCGACGACCTCGGCCGCCCGGCGGCGACGGTGACGCGGCTGCCCGCCGCCTGGACCCCCTTCGACGAGCTGCGGGCCGCCGTCGGCCCCACCCCCTGCGTCGCCCGTCCGCACGCCGGCCTGGTGCACCGCGACGGACCCTGCCAGTGCTTCGTCGGCGGGCCCGCGCCCGAGCACGCGGAGCGACCCGAGGACGTCGTCCTCGCGCTGGCCTGGCACGGCGCCGCGTAGGACCGTTCACCCGCTCCGGGCCCATCCGGGCCGGGTCCCGCTCCGAACCCCTGGTGACACACACCCGAGGGACGCAAGGAGCGATGATGCGACGCACCCGCAGCACCTACGCCGTGGCCGCGATGGCCGCCGGGCTCACCCTGAGCCTGACGCTGGCCGCCTGCAGCAGCACGGACGAGACGGGCGGCACCGCGCCGTCGGCCTCCTCCTCGATGGACGGATCCGACCACTCCGGCATGAGCGACATGGACGCCGTCGCCCCGGTCAGCACCGGCGACCCGTTCGCCGACGCCCGCACGGCCGCCGCGCACATGCCGGAGACGGGCCTGACGCTCGCGACCGGCCTCGCCGCCGCCACCGGCACCACCGGCGAGGTCGACTCCGACGCCGCCACCCTGCGCGCCGACCTGACCGCGCTGCTCCAGGAGCACGTCTACCTCACCGGCATCGGGGTGGCGACCGCCTACACGGCGGGCGCCGACTCCGACGAGTTCATGGCCGCCAAGGCGGCCCTCGACGGCAACACCGACGACCTCGCGGACGCCGTGGGCTCGCTCGCCGGCGAGGAGCAGGGCACCGCGTTCCACGACCTGTGGGACGAGCACATCGGCTACTTCGTCGACTACGCCGTCGCGGTCAAGTCGGGCGACCAGGCGGCGGCCGACGCCGCCCAGGCCTCGCTCGCCGGGTACACCACCCAGGCGGGGGCGTTCTTCGAGCAGATCAGCGCCGGCAACCTGCCGGCCGACGCCGTGGCCGAGGCGCTCACCATGCACGTCACGACCCTGACGGCCGCGATCGACGCGCTCGCCGCGGGCGAGCCGACCGCGTCCGACACGCTGAAGGCCGCCGCCGACCACGTCGGCATGGACGCCGCCACCATCGCGACCGGGCTCGCGGCCGGCGCGGGCCTGTCCGGCGACGCGATGGACGACGCGTCCACCCTGCGCTCGACGCTGACCGCGCTGCTCCAGGAGCACGTGTACCTGGCCTCGTACGCGGTGTTCACCGCGTACACCGCCGAGGGCGGGGTGGACTCCCCGGCGTTCACCGCCGCGGCCGCCACGCTCGACGCCAACTCCGTCGCGCTGTCCGACGCCGTGACGTCGCTGGCCGGGGAGGAGAACGGCGCCGCGTTCCTGGACCTGTGGCGGGAGCACATCGGGTTCTTCGTCGACTACGCCGTGGCCGACGCCACGGGCGACGAGGACGGCCGCCAGCAGGCGCTGGCCGACCTCGACGGCTACCGGCCCGAGGCGGGCGCCTTCTTCGAGAAGGTGAGCAACGGCGAGCTGCCGGCGGACGACGTCGCGGCCGGGCTCGGCATGCACGTCTCGACCCTCGCCGGCGCGATCGACTCGCTGGCGGCCGCGCTCGTCCCCTGACGAGCGCCGAGGACCGTGACGCCGGCCCCGTTCCCCGTCGGGGCCGGCGTCACGCCCGCACCGGGCGGTTCGACGGGACCGGGGCGGGCACCGTGCGGCAGACTGCAGCGGTGCCCTCCCCCGGTTCCCGGCCCGCCGCCCACGCGACGGCCGACGAGGCCCTCGCCCGCGTCGCGGGCGGCGACCGCGACGCCTTCCCGACGCTGTACGACATGCTGTCCCCCGCCGTGCACGGCACGGCGCTCGCCGTGCTCCGCGACCCGGACCACGCGGCGGAGGTCACCCAGGAGGTCATGGTGGAGATCTGGCGCACGGCGTCCCGGTGGGACGCCCGGCGCGGCTCGGCGCGCGCGTGGGCGACCACGATGGCGCACCGCCGGGCCGTCGACCGCGTGCGCTCGGTGCAGGCCCAGCGCACCCGCGACCAGGCGGTCCTCGACGCCGACCGGCCGCGGGCCTTCGACGTCGTCGCCGAGCAGGCCGAGTCGAACCTCGAGGCCGAGCGCGTCCGGCACTGCCTCGGCGGCCTGACCGACACGCAGCGCGAGGCCGTCGTGCTCGCCTACTACGACGGGCGCACGTACCGCGAGGTCGCCGAGTCGCTGGAGGCCCCGCTGCCCACCGTCAAGAGCCGCATCCGTGACGGCCTCACCCGGCTGCGCGACTGCCTGGGGGTGGCCGCGTGACCACGCCCACCCCGCCGCGCCCCGGCGAGCGCCGGCCCGACGACGCCGCCACCCGCGAGCTGCTCGGCGCCTGGGCGCTCGACGCCCTCGACGACGCCGAGCGCGCCCGCGTCGACGACCTGGTCGCCCGCGACCCCGACGCCGCGCGCGAGGCCCGCTCGCTGCGCGAGACCGCGGCGGTGCTGGGCGAGGCCGTGGCCGTCGCCGCGCCCGACGCCGTGCGGCTGGCCGTGCTGGCGGAGGTCGAGCGCACGCGGCAGGAGGACGCCGCCGCGGCGTCGGCGCCGGAGTTTGAACCCGTGCGCCCCGCGGCCGGAACGACCGCGCCGGGTGCCGCGGCGTCCGGCACGACCGGCGGGGAGCCGGTCCCGTCCTCGGTGCCCGCGCGCCCGACCGACCGAGCCCGGACCGGCCGCCCCGCGGGCGCGCCCGGCGGGTCCACCCGGCCCACGGGGTCCACCCGGCCCGCCGGCCGCCGCGCCCGCCGCCGTTGGTCGACCGCCGTCGCCGCCCTGGCCGTGCTGGCCGCCGTCGCCGTGCCGTCGACCGTCGCCTGGCGGCAGTCCGAGCGCGCCGCGGAGGCCGAGGCCCGGGCCGACCGGATCACCACCCTGCTCGCCGAGCCGGGCGCCCAGGTCGTCTCCGCGCCGGTGACGTCGGGCGGCACCGCCGTCGCGGTGGTCACGGCGGACGCCGCCCTGGTCACCGCCAGCGGGGTCGACGCCCCGGGCGCCGACCAGGTCTACCAGCTGTGGGTCATGCGGGACGGCGCGCCGGTCCCCGCGGGCACGACGGGCGTCACCGACGGCACGCTCCAGATCCGCACGGACGCGTACCGGACCGGCGACGCGCTCGCGTTGACGGTCGAGCCGGAGGGCGGCTCGGAGCAGCCGACGAGCGAGCCGGTGGTGGTCCTGGCCCCCGCCTGACGCGGGGCGGCCCGGGCGCGTTCGCCGAGGTCGGTGCTTCGCGCCGAGATCGGTGCCTGGAAGCACCGATCTCGGGCGGAGGGACCGATCTCGGCGCACGACGGCGGCCGGCGAGCGGCGCGTCAGTCCGCGGCGGTGTGCGCCGCGCCGCGCGGGATCACCAGCGGCGTGCCCGCGAGCGGGTCCGGGATCACCAGGCACGGCAGCCCGAACACCTCCTCGACGAGGTCGGCCGTCACCACCTCGGTCGGCCGGCCCTGCGCCACCACGGCGCCGTCCTTCATCACGACCAGGTGCGTCGCGTACCGGGCCGCGTGGTTGAGGTCGTGCAGCACGGCGACCAGCGTGGCGCCCTCGGCGTGCAGCCGCGCGAACAGGTCCATCAGCTCGATCTGGTGCGCGATGTCGAGGTACGTCGTCGGCTCGTCGAGCAGCAGGATTCCCGTCTGCTGGGCCAGGGCCATCGCGACCCAGACGCGCTGCCGCTGCCCGCCGGACAGCTCGTCGACCGGCACGGCCGCCAGGTCGGTGACCCGGGTGGCGTCCATGGCGTCCGCCACGGCCCGGCGGTCGGCGTCGGACTGCTGCCGGAACAGGTTCTGGTGCGGGTACCGGCCGCGCGCGACGAGCTCGCCGACGGTGATGCCCTCGGGCGCCAGCGCCGTCTGCGGCAGCAGGCCGACCCGGCGGGCGACCTCCTTGGTGGCCATCCGGTGGATCGACGACCCGTCGAGCACGACCTCGCCCGCCGCGGGGCGCAGCAGCCGGGCCAGCGAGCGCAGCAGGGTCGACTTCCCGCACGCGTTCGGGCCGACGACCACCGTGAACGAGTCGTCCGGGATCGCCAGGCTGAGGCCGGTCGACACCGTCCTGCGCTCGTAGCCGAGCGTCACCGCGTCGGCCCGCAGCCGCTGCTCGTTCACCATCGCCGCCGCGCCTCCTGCACGATCAGGGCCAGCAGGTACGCCCCGCCGAGCACCACGGTCACCACGCCCACCGGCAGCGCCGTGGGCAGCACGTGCTGCGCCAGCAGGTCCGCCGCGAGCAGCACCAGCGCGCCGGTCAGCGCCGAGGCCACCAGCGGCAGCCCGGCCGACCCGGCCAGCCGGCGCGCGATCTGCGGCGCCGCCAGCGCCACGAACGCGATCGGCCCCGCCGTCGCCGTCACGGTCGCGATCAGCGCGACGCCGAGCACCACCACCGCGAGCCGCGACGCCTCGACACGCAGGCCGTGCGACCCGGCGGCGTCGTCGCCGAGCTCCAGCTGCCGCAGCGGCCCGCGCACGGCCCACACCAGCGGCGTCAGGACCGCGAGCACCGCGAGGGCGGGGAGCGCCTGCGACCAGCCGACCAGCGAGATCGACCCCGCGCCCCAGATCGAGGCCGCGAGCGCCACCTCCGTCTTCGCGCGCAGCAGCAGCCACACGTTCAGGCCGTGCAGCATCCCGGTCACGCCGATGCCCACCACGATGAGCCGGAAGCCCTGCACGCCGTCCCGGTACGCCAGCAGGTAGACGACCAGCGCCGTCAGCAGCCCCGCGACCAGCGCCCCGGCCGAGACGCCGAACGTGCCCGTGCCGAGCACCGTGGTCACGACGAGCACGCCCGTGTACGACCCGGTCGCGAACCCGATCACGTCCGGCGACCCGAGCGGGTTGCGGGTCAGCGACTGGAACAGCGCGCCGGACACCGCGAGCGCGGCGCCGAACACCAGCGCCACCAGGACCCGCGGCAGCCGCCACTGCGTCACGATCGTGCTCGCGAAGCCCTGGTCGGACACCAGCGCCCGCACGACCTCGGTGACGCCCAACGGGTAGTCGCCGAGGCCGAGGGCGACCAGGGCGAGCAGCAGCGCGGCGACGGCGAGGGCGGCCACGGCGACGCGGGACCGGCGCCGCGGGTCGGGCACGCGGGCGCGCACGCCCCGGGGCGTCGTCGCCACCCGCACGCCCGTCACAGCCCCGTCGCCTTCCGCCGCCGCACCAGCGCGATCAGCACCGGCGCGCCCACGAACGCCGTCACGACGCCCACCGGCAGCTCGCCCGGCCACAGCAGCACCCGCGCCGCCACGTCCGCGAGCAGCACCAGCACCGGCCCCGCGACGGCGGACAGCCCGAGGATCCACCGCTGGTCGGGGCCGACGAGCCACCGCACGATGTGCGGCACCATCAGCCCCACGAGCGTGATCGGGCCGGCCATCGCCGTCGCCCCGCCGGCCAGCAGCGTGATCGCGACGACCGCCAGCACCCGCGTCCGACCGACGGAGGCTCCCAGCGCCGTCGCCAGATCCTCCCCGAGCCCGAGCGTGTTGAGCGCCCCGGCGACGAGCCCCGCGACCACCAGCCCGAGCAGCACGAACGGCAGCACCGGCACGACCACGTCCCAGCCGCGCGCCTGGAACGACCCCGACTCCCAGGTCAGCAGCACGGCGAACCGCTCCTGGTCGGTCAGCCGCAGGGCGCCGACCACCCCGGTGAGCACCGCGCTCAGCGCCACCCCGGCCAGCGTCAGCTGGATCGGCCCGGCGTTCGACCGCCCCGCCGACCCGACCAGGTACACCGCCACCGTCGCCAGCAGCGCCCCGCCGAACGCGAACCACACGTACCCCGAGGGCCGGGTCACGCCCAGCAGCACCACGCCCATCGCCACCGCGAACGCCGCGCCGCTCGTCACCCCGAGGATGCCGGGGTCCGCGAGCGGGTTCCGGGTCAGCGCCTGCATGAGCCCCCCGGCCACGGCGAGCCCTGCGCCGACGAGCACCGCCAGCACCGTGCGCGGCAGCCGCAGCCCGACGACCGCGGCGTGGTCCGCCGCGGGCACGTCCCCGCCGGTGAGCGCGTCCCACACCGTCGACAGGCCCACGGGCCGCGACCCGACGGCGAGGCTGAGGGCCAGCGCGGCGACGAGCAGGACCAGGAGCAGCACGAGCGCGGTGCCGCGCCGGGCGGTCGTGGGCGTCGTCGGGCGGACCGCCGCGGGGTGCGGGGCGCCGACGGCGCTCACCCGGGGTTCCCGCACATCATGAGGCTAGGCTAACCTTCCGAGGCATCCGCTCGTTCGTGACTCCGTTCCCGAAGTCCGCGGGCCCCCTCCACGAAAGGCCTTCGATGAAGTCCATGCGTGTCGCCGCCGTCGCGGCGGTCGCGGTCCTGGCCCTGAGCGCGTGCTCCGGCGCCGACGACTCCGCCGGCTCGGGCGAGACTACCGCCGCGGGCGGCTCGACCTCGGCGGGCGAGGGCACCTTCCCGGCCACGGTCGACACCAAGTTCGGCGAGGTCACCGTCGAGCAGCGGCCCGAGCGGATCGTCGCGCTCGGCTGGGGCGACGCCGAGACCGCGCTCTCCCTGGGCTACCAGCCCGTCGGCGCGTCCGACTGGCTGGCGTTCGGCGGCGACGGCGTGGGCCCGTGGGCCGAGGGCCAGTACGACGAGTCGCCCGAGATCATCGACACCCTCGAGCCATCCTACGAGGCGATCGCCGCGCTGGAGCCCGACCTGATCCTCGACGTGAAGTCGTCCGGCGACCAGGACCGGTACGACCGGCTCTCCGAGATCGCGCCGACCGTCGGCGTCCCCGAGGGCGGCGACTCCTACCTGACGACGGGGCAGCAGCAGCTCGAGCTCATCTCGACGGCCCTCGGCGTCCCCGAGAAGGGCGCGGAGCTCGAGGCGCAGCTCGAGGACACCTTCGCCGCCGCGCGCGAGGCGCACCCGGACTGGGACGGCAAGACCATCGCCGCCGCCACCCGCACGTCCGAGGGCTGGGGCGCGTACATCGAGGGCGGCGACCGCGTCGACTTCCTCGAGAACCTCGGCTTCGTGCAGTCGCCGACGATCGCGGACCTGCCGGTGTCCGCCTCGGGCTTCAGCGTCGACATCTCCTCGGAGCAGCTCGACCTGCTCGACGCCGACCTCATCGTCGCGTTCCCGATCTACATCGACACGGCCGAGATCACCGACGACCCGCAGTGGCAGGCCATCCCGGCCGTCGCCGACGGCCGGGCCGTGGTGATCGACGGCGATCTGTCCTCCGCCTACTCGCTCGGCACCATCGGCGCCCAGCAGTACGCGCTCGACAACCTGGTGCCGCTGATCGAGGACGCGCTCGGCTCCTGAGCCGGCCCGGCCCGACGCACGACCCCGGCGGGGACGTCGCTCACACCGTGAGCGGCGTCCCCGTCAGCCGTTCGTAGGCCTCGAGGTACCGGTCCCGGGTCCGCTCGACGACGTCCGCCGGCAGCGCCGGCGGCTCCCCGTCGGCCGCGCGGTCCCAACCCGACGCCGCCGAGGCCAGCCAGTCGCGCACGAACTGCTTGTCGAAGCTCGGCTGCGACCGGCCCGGCTCCCAGCCGTCCGCCGGCCAGAACCGCGAGGAGTCCGGGGTGAGCACCTCGTCGCCGAGCGTCACGGCCCCCGTCGTCGGGTCGACGCCGAACTCCAGCTTGGTGTCCGCCAGGATCACCCCGCGCTCCCGCGCGATCCCCTCGGCCCGCGCGTAGACCGCCAGCGTGAGGTCGCGCAGCTCCTCCGCGCGCTCCCGGCCCAGCTGCCCGGCGACCACGTCCAGGCTGACGTTCTCGTCGTGCTCGCCGAGCTCCGCCTTGGTCGCGGGCGTGAAGATCGGCTCCGGCAGCCGCGATCCGTCCACCAGGCCGGCGGGCAGCGGGATCCCGGTGACCTCGCCGGACGCCCGGTACTCCGCCAGGCCGGACCCGGTGAGGTAGCCGCGGGCCACGCACTCGACCGGGAACATCTGCAGCCGCCTGCACACCATCGCCCGGCCGAGCACCGCCTCCGGCACCGCCGGCGCCTCCGCCGACACCACGTGGTTCGGGACCAGGTCGGCGAGCTGGTCGAACCACCACAGGCTGAGCCGGGTCAGCACCACGCCCTTGACCGGGATGCCCGGGCTCAGGACGTGGTCGAACGCGCTCACGCGGTCGCTCGCCACCACCAGGACGACGTCGCCGTGGACCTCGGCCACCGCGGCCCCGGCCTCCTGGGTGGTGTCCGGGACGTACAGGTCGCGGACCTTGCCGGAGTAGGTGTGCGTCCAGCCGGGCAGGGTGGGTGCGGTCATGGACCCATCCTGCCGCAGCCGCGGGGACGGGCCGGCGGGTGTCCGGGCGTCAGACCAGCGTGAGGACGCCGAGCAGCGCGACGGCGGCGCCCAGCAGCATCGACACGGTGATGAGCACCAGGTGCACGGTGAGGAACCGGGTGGGCCGGCCCTGCGCGTCTCGGGCCCGCGGGTCCTTCGCGATCCGCGCGCCGAACCGGGGCCAGACGAGCAGGCTCCAGGCGCCGGCGACGACCAGGACGAGGGACCAGGCGAGGGGCAGCTCCATGCGGGCGAGTATGCCCGCTCAGCCCTCCGCGGCCGCCCGGGCGATGTCGGAGCGGTGGTGGGAGCCCGCCAGCGCGATGCGGTCGACGCCCGCGTACGCCGTCGCGCGCGCCGCCGCCAGATCCGGACCCGTGCCGACGACCGAGAGCACCCGGCCGCCCGCCGACACGACCGCGCCGTCCGCGCCGGCCGCGGTGCCGGCGTGCAGCACGTGGACGCCGGGGACCGCCCCGGCCTCGTCCAGGCCCTCGATCACGTCCCCGGTCCGCGGGGACTCCGGGTAGCCGTGGGAGGCGACGACGACGGTCACCGCCGCCTCGTCGGTCCACTCCAGCGGCGGCAGGTCGCCGAGCCCGCCGGTCGCCGCGGCGAGCAGCACGCCCGCGAGCGGCGTCGCCAGCCGGGCCAGGACGACCTGGGTCTCCGGGTCGCCGAACCGCGCGTTGAACTCCACGACCCGGGTGCCGCGGCTGGTCAGCGCGAGCCCGCAGTACAGGACGCCGACGAACGGCGTGCCGCGCCGGGCCATCTCGTCCACCGTCGGCTGGGCGACCTGCGCCACGACCTCGTCGACCAGCCCCTCCGGCGCCCACGGCAGCGGCGTGTACGCGCCCATGCCGCCGGTGTTCGGGCCGGTGTCCGCGTCGCCGACGCGCTTGAAGTCCTGCGCCGGCACGAGCGGGACGACGTGGGTGCCGTCCGACAGGACGAACAGCGAGACCTCGGGGCCGTCCAGGTAGTCCTCGACGACGACCCGGCCGCCCGGCTTCGCCAGGCAGGCGAGCGCGTGCTCGAGCGCGACGGACCGGTCCTCGGTGACGACGACGCCCTTGCCGGCGGCGAGGCCGTCGTCCTTCACGACGTACGGCGCGCCGAACGTGTCGAGCGCGGCCTCGGCGGCGGACGCCTCGGTGACGACGACCGGGTCGGCGGTCGGCACGCCGGCGGCGGCCATGACCTCCTTGGCGAACGCCTTCGAGCCCTCGAGCCGCGCGGCCTGCGCGCTCGGCCCGAACACCGGGACCCCCGCGGCGCGCACGGCGTCGGCGACGCCCGCGACGAGCGGCGCCTCGGGGCCGACGACGACCAGGTCCGTGCCCAGCGAGGTCGCGAGGGCGGCGACCGCCGCGCCGTCCAGCGGGTCGACCGCGTGCAGCGTCGCGAGCGCGCCGATCCCCGGGTTGCCGGGTGCGGCGTGCAGGTCGGTCACCTGCGGGTCGCGGGACAGGGCCAGGGTGAGGGCGTGCTCGCGGGCGCCGGTCCCGACGACGAGGATCTTCACGACGCCGACCCTACCGACCGGCCCCGCGCCCGCGGCGACGCGCGCCGCTCCGTGGACGCGCCGTGGGGGGGCGCCCCCCCCCGCGGGGGGGGGCGCCCCCACGGCGGCCTCAGCCCAGCAGGTCGTGGATCGCGACGGTGGCCTCGCGGCCCGGGCCGACGCCGACCGCGGAGATCCGGGTGCCGCTGATCTCCTCGAGCCGCGCCAGGTACCGCTGCGCGTTCGCCGGCAGGTCCTCGAGCTCGCGGGCGCCGGAGATGTCCTCGGTCCAGCCGTCCAGGTACTCGTAGACCGGCTTCGCGTGGTGGTAGTCGCTCTGGTCGTCCGGCATCTCGTCGAACCGGCGGCCGTCCACGTCGTACGCCACGGCCACGGGGATCTTGTCCCGCCCGGTGAGCACGTCGAGCTTGGTGACGACCAGGTCCGTCAGGCCGTTGACCCGCGAGGAGTACCGGGCCACGACGGCGTCGTACCAGCCGGTGCGGCGGGGGCGGCCGGTGGTGGTGCCGAACTCCCCGCCGGTCTGCCGGAGCCACTCGCCGTCCTCGTCGAACAGCTCGGTCGGGTACGGGCCCTCGCCGACGCGGGTCGTGTAGGCCTTGGCCACGCCGACGACGCGGTCGATGCGGGTCGGGCCGATGCCGGAGCCGGTGCAGGCGCCGCCCGCGGTCGCCGACGACGACGTGACGAAAGGGTAGGTGCCGTGGTCGATGTCGAGCATCGTGGCCTGACCGGCCTCGAACACGAGGGTCTTGCCGGCGTCGAGGGCCTGGTTCAGCACGAGCGGGGTGTCCGCGACGTACGGGCGCAGCCGCTCCGCGTAGCCGAGCAGGTCCTCGACCGTCTCGTCGACCGTGATGGCCCGGCGGTTGTAGACCTTCACCAGCAGGTGGTTCTTCTGGTCGAGGGCGCCCTCGACCTTCTGCCGCAGGATGTTCTCGTCGAACAGGTCCTGGATGCGGATGCCGACCCGGTTGATCTTGTCCGCGTACGCGGGGCCGATGCCGCGGCCGGTCGTGCCGATCTTCCGCTTGCCGAGGAACCGCTCGGTGACCTTGTCGATCGTGCGGTGGTACGGCGCGATGACGTGCGCCGCGGAGGAGACGAGCAGCCGCTCGGCGGAGACCCCGCGGGCCTGCAGCGCGTCGATCTCCTCGAACAGGACCGCGATGTCGATGACGACGCCGTTGCCGATGACCGGCACGACGCCGGGCGACAGGATGCCCGAGGGCAGCAGGTGCAGGGCGTACTTCTCGCCGTTCACGACCACGGTGTGCCCGGCGTTGTTGCCGCCGTTGAACTTCACCACGTAGTCGATCCGCGACCCGAGCTGGTCGGTCGCCTTGCCCTTGCCCTCGTCGCCCCACTGGGTCCCGAGCACCACGACGGCCGGCATGTGATCACCACTCCCACCCTGCCTCGCGGCGGCACCCGCAGCGGGGCCGAGCGGCGTGGCTCGGGCGCGGGAGGTCCGGGCACGGGGCGGCAGGCGACCCCAGTACCTCCGAAAGGCTACCGGAGCCGCGTGATCACCGTCCGGGCGACGGTCAGCGCAGGCCCGCGACCTCCGCCGCGGAGGTGCCCGAGTCGGCGAGGAACTGCGCGCAGCGCGCGGCCTCCTCGTCCTCCTCGATGGCCTCGGCGGCCTCGGCGAGCGCGAGCAGCGCGCGCAGGAAGCCCTGGTTGGGCTCGTGGTCGGCCGGGATCGGGCCCTGGCCGCGCCAGCCCGCGCGGCGCAGCGCGTCCAGGCCGCGGTGGTAGCCGGTCCGCGCGTACGCGTAGGCGGCGACCGGGTCGCCCTCGTCGCGCAGCGCGCGCTCGGCGAGCAGCGCCCAGGCGAGCGACGAGGCGGGGGCGCGGCGGGCGGCGTCGCGCGGGTCGCCCCCGGCGGTGAGCACGGCGCGCGCGTCGGCGTCGGCCCCCTCCGGGAGGCGGGTGGGCTCGGGTCCGAGGAGGTTGGCTCCGGTCATGCCGCCAGTGTCTCAGGCGGCGCGTGCGTGGTCCCGGCATGCGCCGGTGCGCGGCACGTGGTTACAGTCGTCCAACCCGTGCCCCCCACGTCGAAGGTCCCCCCCATGATCGAGATCGCCACCTCGGCCGCGACGACCACCCTCGTCATCGCCGGCGACCTCGACCTGGCCGAGCGCGACCAGTTCCCCGAGATCGCCGCCCGCGTGGTCGGCCTCCGGCGGCAGCTGCTCGTCATCGACATGTGCGGCGTGACGTTCATGGACTCGACCGGGGCCGCGTTCCTCATCTCGCTCGCCGACTCGAGCCGCAAGCGCGGCGGCGCGACCGTCCTGCGCGGCGCGGACCCGCGCGACCTGTTCGTGCTGGAGATCTGCGGGGCGCTCGAGCTGTTCCGGATCGACGCCGACCACCGGTGCGCCGCGGACGAGGCGGACGCCGGCCCGGGTCCCGTGACGCAGGACGCGTCCACCGGCGTCTGACGCCGCCCACGATCCCTGCCGGGCTCGTCAGACCCCGCCCCGCGGCCCGTCCAGGACCGACGGCTCCGTCGGCCGGACCCGCGCCCACACGACCTTGCCGCCGCGCGAGGGCCGCCAGCCCCAGTCGGCCAGCCGCTCGACGATCCGCATGCCGAACCCGCCGATCCGCCCCGGGTGCCCCTCGGTGGCCACGGGCGGGGTCGGGTTGGAGTCCTCGACCTCGATCCGCAGCCCCTCGCCGGTGTCGTGCAGGCGCAGCGTGACCCGGCCCCAGCCGTGCAGGACCGCGTTGGCCACCAGCTCGGAGACGACGAGCTCCGCGTTCGACGCGTCGCCGAGCTCCCAGGCGTGCGAGGTCCGGAGGACCGCGTGCCGGGCGCGCGCGATGGACCCGGGCTCGCTGGGCAGCTGCCAGCGTCGGCTGCGCACGTTGCCGCCGTGGCCGGAGGTGTCGGTCAGGTCCGGGATGCGCACGACGACGACCGCGACGTCGTCCTCGGGGCTGTCCGCGAGCCGGGCCAGCAGCTCCTCGCCGATGCCCGCCGCGTCGACGGCTGTCGCACCTGCGGCCACCTCGCGCAGCGCCGCGAGCCCGTCGAGCAGGGCGCGGTCCCGGCGCTCGATGAGCCCGTCCGTGTAGAAGACCAGGACGTCGCCGGGCCGCAGGTCGTGCCGCGCCGTGCGCCGGTGCCCGTCCCCGAAGCCGATCAGCGGTCCGCCGGCCTCGTCGAGCAGCGTGACCGCGCCGTCCCGCACCAGCAGCGCGGGCAGGTGACCGGCGCGGGAGTACTCGAGGTGCCAGCTCGGGCAGCCGCCGTCCTCGGGATCGCGCCGGGTGAGGGTCGTGAGCACGAGGCCCGCCGACCGCGGGATGCGCATGCCGGCGACCAGCTGGTCCACGCGCTCGAGCACCGGGCCCGGCTCCGTGACCTCGAACGCGTAGGCGCGCACGACGGAGCGGAGCTGACCCATCGCGGCGGCGGCCTCGACGTCGTGGCCGACGACGTCGCCGATCACCACGCCGACCACGTCGTCGGTGATCTGCGCGACGTCGTACCAGTCACCGCCGACCTGGGCGTAGACCACGTTGGGCGCGTAGTAGGACCAGACGTCCAGGCCCTCGATCTCGGCCTGCTCCGGGAGCATGGCGCGCTGCAGCGTCTCGGCCACCCGGTGCTCGCGGGCGTAGAGCCGCACGTTCTCCATCGCGAGGCCCACCCGGCGCGCGGTGAGCGACAGGATGGTCCGGGTCCGCTCGTCGACGCCGCCGCGGGTGGGCGCGTCGTGCACGAGGCCCGCGCCGTCGGCCGGGCGGGGGACGACGGCGAGCAGGCCGAGCACCCGGTGGCGGCCGGGCAGCGGCAGCACCGCGACGTGCCCGACGTCGGTGCCCCCGGGCACGCGGGCGCGCAGGTCCGCGGCCAGCCACGCCGACGCGGTGCCCGGCGGGCGCGGGGCGTCGGTGTCCAGGTCGAGGACGAGGTGCGACTCGCCCTCGCCGTCGAGCAGGCGCTGCACGGGGTCGTCCCCGGCGGGGCGGGCGCCGCGGCGCGCCACGAACGGCACGCCGGTGCCGCCCGGCCCGTGCCGGCGACCCGAGGCGCGCGGGGCCCGGGTGGCGTCGACGCCGTCCGCGGCCTGCAGCCCGTCGTCGTCGACGTAGAACCCCGCCCAGCCGACCACCCGGTGCGCGAGCAGCTCGGCGATCGCGCGCAGGCCGTACGGGTCGTCGAGGTCCATCACCAGGTCGGAGACCGCGCCGATGAGCGCCAGGTCCTCGCTCTCCCGGCGCACCACCTCGACCTCCGCCGCGACGGCGGCGTCGCGGTGCACCTGGTCGGTCACGTCGACCAGCGCCGCCACCCAGTGCGTGGGCTCGTCGGCGCCCTCGGCGGTGACCGGGGTGACGACCGTGCGCGCCCAGAACCAGTCGCCCCCGGCGCGGCGCAGCCGCAGCAGCGCGGACGTGGCGCGCCGGTCCAGGACCGCGTCCTGGAGCTGGTGCAGGCCGGACGCGTCCTCCGCGGACAGCGCGATCAGGTCGACCGCGGGCCCGGCGACGTCGTCGAGCGTGAGGCCGGTCGCCTCCGTGAACGCGTGGTTGACCCAGACGACGGGCCAGCGGGGCGGCTCCGCGGCGACGACCAGGACCGGCATCCCGACGATCTGGCCCACCGCCCGCCCGATGGAGCCGACGGTCTCCTCGGCGCCGTCCCCGGGCGTGGAGTTGACCACCACCGCCTCCGATCGTCTAGCGTCTCCGACAGGTCCCGGTGCAGCAACCCGCCGGGACGGTGGCCGATCACCGGCGCGGCCGGCACGGCCGCACCCGGACGGGAGGGAGCATCGTGCGCGACGGTAACAGCACACCCCCGGGCGGGCTCGCCGGGGACCAGGGCGCGGAAGCCGCGGCCGCCCCGACCGTACCCGCTCCCGGCGACGCCGCCGGGGAGCCGGGCTCGGTGCACGTCATCCTGTCCCCCGACCGGACCACGATCGTCCTGTCCGGCGAGGTGGACGCGGACCTCGGGCCGGACCTGGCGCAGGCGACCACGGACGCCGAGCAGGCCGGCGTGCCCATCGAGGTCGACGCGCACCACGTGACGTTCATGGACTCGTCGGGCGTGGCGTTCCTCGCCCGCCTGGCCATGCGGACCCCGCACCGGGTGCGGCTCCTGCACGTGCCGCCGACGGTGCAGTTCCTGCTCGAGGTCACCCGGATCGGCGAGCTGCTCGACGTGGTCGAGGACGACCACCGGTCCTGAGCGGCCCCGCACCGCGTACGACACCCCAGCACGCACGAGGGCCCGGTCACCGTCACGGTGACCGGGCCCTCGTCGCGTCGGTCCCTGCGCGGGGCCGCCGGGTGGGATCAGCGCAGGCGCTGGCCCGCCGAGCGCAGCTGCTGCGCGGCCTCGACGATGCGGGCGGCCATGCCGGCCTCGGCCAGCTTGCCCCAGGCGCGCGGGTCGTAGGCCTTCTTGTTGCCGACCTCGCCGTCGATCTTCAGCACGCCGTCGTAGTTGCTGAACATGTGGCCGACCACGGGACGCGTGAACGCGTACTGGGTGTCGGTGTCGATGTTCATCTTGATGACGCCGTTGTCGACGGCCTCGGAGATCTCCGCGGCCGTGGAGCCCGAACCGCCGTGGAACACGAGGTCGAACGGGTTCTCCTTGCCGATCTCCGCGCCGACGGCCTTCTGGATGTCCGCGAGGATCGACGGGCGGAGCTTGACGGCGCCCGGCTTGTACACGCCGTGCACGTTGCCGAAGGTCAGGGCCGTCAGGTAGCGGCCCTTCTCGCCGGCGCCGAGGGCGCGGACCGTCGCCAGGCCGTCCTCGGAGGTGGTGTAGAGCTTCTCGTTGATCTCGGCCTCGTGGCCGTCCTCCTCGCCACCCACGACGCCGACCTCGATCTCGAGGATGGTGCGCGCGGCCTGCGAGAGCTCGAGCAGCTCGGCCGCGATGACGAGGTTCTCGTCCAGCGGGATGTCGGAGCCGTCGAACATGTGCGACTGGAAGGTCGGGTTCTTGCCGGCCTTGACCTCCTCGGCCTCCAGGGCCAGGAGCGGGCGGACCCAGGAGTCCAGGTTCTTCTTGACGCAGTGGTCCGTGTGCAGGGCGACCGTGATGCCGTAGCCCTTGGCGACCTCGGTGGCGTACGCGGCGAGCGCGCGGGTGCCCGAGACGCGGTCCTTGACCGTGGAGCCCGACGCGTACTCGGCGCCACCGACGGAGACCTGGAGGATGCCGTCCGACTCCGCCTCGGCGAAGCCCTGCAGCGCGGCGGTGATGGTCTGGGAGGACGTGATGTTCACGGCCGGGTAGGCGAACTTGCCCGCCTTCGCCCGGTCGATCATCTCGGCGTACACCTCGGGGGTGGCGATGGGCATCGCAGCAGCTCCAAAGAGAGTGGGGTTTCGCTTTCTCCCCAAG
This sequence comes from Cellulomonas sp. PS-H5, assembly GCF_019265565.1. Taxonomy (NCBI): domain Bacteria; kingdom Bacillati; phylum Actinomycetota; class Actinomycetes; order Micrococcales; family Cellulomonadaceae; genus Cellulomonas; species Cellulomonas sp. PS-H5. Next base: position 8,851 of record NZ_JAHVCI010000003.1, on the reverse strand, counting down.
TCTGGCACGTCCTGCGCGCAGGCCGGGCGGGACGTCCTGCCCACGAGACGCCGGTCGTCGCCGTCAGACCCGGGTCGGGCCCTCGACGGAGGCCCGGGCGCGCAGCGCGCGCGCCTCGCGCAGGAGCGTGGCGAGCTCGGGCACCACGCGTGGGTCCTGGTCCAGCGCCTCGTCGAGCTGCGCGGCCTCCCGTGCGGTGAGGACCAGCGCCCCTTCCTCGACCAGGACAGCGCGCGCCCGCTCCATGGCCGCTCCGAGGACGAAGGACGAGACGTCCTGCTGCTGCGCCGCGGCCGCACGGCGGATCGTGTCGAGGGCGCGGGGCGCGATGCGCATGTTGAGCCGGGCGGTGCGGTCGGCCGGAGTCGGTTCAGCGGGCACGAGACCTCCTTCGTGAGCAACGGGCGTACGTCCACTGTATGTACGGGGACTGCACGTGATCAACCGGGATCCACCTCGGCCACCGTCGCGCGCAGGTCGCGCGTCGTCAGGAAGAGCGACAGGGGCTGATCACGGAACCGCCGGAAGCCGCACGCGAGGTAGAACCGCGCGGCCGCCTCGTGCAGGGCGTGCACGACCACCACCTCGAAGCCGAGCGTCCGGGACACGCGCGCGATGCGCTCGAGGGCGTCGGCGACCAGGAGCCTCCCGATCCCTCGCCCCTGGTAGTCGACGTCGACGGCCAGCCGGGCGATCAGCACCGCGGGGACGCGGTACCGCTCGGCGCTGCCACCGCGCGAGAAGGCCGCGTCCGCGACGGTCTCGCAGGCCCTCGCCGAGCAGGAGCCGGCGACCCGCCCGGCGTCGTCGTCCACGGCCAGCACGGCCCGGACGTTGTGCCGGCGCTCCTGCTGCGACGCCTGCTCGCGGAACCAGAGGTCCAGGCCGGGCTCGCCGGACCAGAACGTGCTGCGCCGGACGAGTGCGCGGTCGAGGTCGCGGATGACGATCACGGCCAGCCTCCTCGGGTCTGCTCGCCCGAGGGTCCCGTCGACCGGGACCGGAGGGAACCGGCACGAGCCCCGCCCTGGGGACCGCGCTCGGCGCGTCCCGCGACACGCCGAGGACTGTGTCGGTCAGGCCGGCGGCGGTCCCGCGTGCCGGACCGCCCACGCGTGCATCGCGATCGCGGCCGCCGCGCCCGCGTTGATCGACCGCGTCGAGCCGTACTGGTCGATGTGCAGCACCGCGTCCGTGCCGGCACGCGCGGCGTCGGAGAGCCCCGCGGACTCCTGGCCGAACAGCAGGACGCACTCCCGCGGCACCGGGTAGCCGTCGAGCGGCACGGACCCCGGCACGTTGTCGACGCCCAGCACCGGCAGCGGGCCGCCCTCCGGGCCTGCCGTCGCGGCCCACGCCAGCAGGTGCTCGACGTCCGGGTGGTGGTGGACGTGCAGGTAGCGGTCGGTGACCATCGCGCCGCGGCGGTTCCAGCGGCGGCGCCCGACCACGTGCACGCCCGCGGCGTTGAACGCGTTGGCGGTGCGGACCACCGAGCCGATGTTGAGGTCGTGCGCCCAGTTCTCGATGGCCACGTGGAACGGGTGCCGCCGGGTGTCCAGGTCGGCGACGACGGCCTCGACGGTCCAGTACCGGTACCGGTCGGCGACGTTGCGGCGGTCGCCCTGCGCGAGCAGCTCCGGGTCGAGGCGCGGGTCGTCGGGCCAGGCGCTCGGGCCGCCCGGCCAGGGTCCGACGCCGACCTCCTCGGGGTCGCGGGGGTCGGCCGGGCCGCCGTCGCCGGCCGCGGTCACACCAGGTCCACGGTGAGGGCGGCCGCCGACTCCCGCGCCCGCTCCCGCGCCTGCTCCACGTCGGCGCCGCGGGCGACGGTCACCGCGACCCGGCGCCGGCCCGCGACGGACGGCTTGCCGAACAGCCGCACCTGCGCGGTCGGCACCGCGAGCGCCGCGTCGACCCCCGAGAACCGCGGCACGCCGTCGCCCTCGGCGAGGACGGCGCAGGACGCGGCCGGCCCGAGCTCCAGGACCTCGCCCACGGGGAGCCCGAGCACGGCGCGGGCGTGCAGGGCGAACTCCGAGGAGTCCTGGGACGCGAGCGTGACGAGCCCGGTGTCGTGCGGGCGCGGCGACACCTCGGAGAACAGCACCCGGTCGCCGACGACGAACAGCTCGACGCCGAACAGGCCCCAGCCGCCGAGCGCGTCGGTCACTGCGGCGGCGACGCGGTGCGCCTCGGCGAGCGTGCCCGGCGGGAGCGGCGCGGGCTGCCAGGACTCCCGGTAGTCGCCGTCGACCTGGACGTGGCCGACCGGCGCGCAGAACGTGGTGCCGCCGGCGTGCCGGACGGTGAGCAGGGTGATCTCCGAGTCGAACCGCACGAAGCCCTCGACGATCACCCGCACCGTGGCACCGTCGTCGGCGGTGGCGCGGCCGCCGGACTGCGCGTACGCCCAGGCCGCCTCGACGTCGGCCGCGGTCCGGACCACCGACTGCCCCTTGCCCGACGACGACATGACCGGCTTGACCACGCACGGCACGCCGACCTCGGACACCGCCGCGTACAGGGCCGTCAGGTCGTCGACGAACCGGTAGGGCGAGGTGGGCAGGCCGAGCTCCTCGGCGGCGAGCCGCCGGATGCCCTCCCGGTCCATCGTCAGCACCGTGGCGCGCGCGGTCGGCACCACCCGGACCCCGGCGGCCTCGACCTCGGCGAGGACGTGGGTCGCGATGGCCTCGATCTCCGGCACCACGACGTGCGGGCGCTCGGCGTCGAGCACGGCGCGCAGCGCGGCGGAGTCGAGCATGTCGACGACGTGCGACCGGTGCGCGACCTGCATGGCGGGGGCGTCGGGGTACCGGTCGACGGCGACCACCTCGACGCCGAGCCGCTGGAGCTCGATCGCGACCTCTTTGCCGAGCTCGCCGGAACCGAGCAGCAGCACGCGGGTCGCGCCGGGCGTGAGCGGGGTGCCGAGGACGCCGGGCTCGCCGGCCTGCGGGGAGGTCGTCACGGCGGCCATCCTGTCGCACCGCCGAGCCCCCGCGGCACCCCGTCCCCGCCCGCGGACCCCACACAGGACCTGCACGCCGGGCGCCCGGGGTCCCGGCCCCCGCCCCGTACGCTGAGGCCCATGCCTGCGTCAGCCGCGCTCGTGTCGCTCGTCCCTGCCCTCGGCGCCCAGCCCGCGCTGCTGCCGGACTGGCTCGACGCGGAGCACCTCATCTCCTCGTTCGGCTCGTACGCGCTGATCGGGATCGTCGTCGTCGTGTTCATCGAGACGGGGCTGCTGTTCCCGCTGCTCCCCGGCGACTCGCTGCTGTTCACGGCGGGCGCGCTCGTGGCGCAGGAGGCGCTGGACTTCCCGCTGTGGCTGCTCTGCGTGCTGCTGTTCGCGGCGGCGTTCCTCGGCGACCAGGTGGCCTACTTCATCGGCAACAAGGTCGGGCCCCGGCTGTTCCGCCGGCCCGACTCGAAGATCTTCAAGCAGCAGTACATCGACCAGACCTACGCCTACTTCGACAAGTACGGCGGCCGGACGGTGATCCTGGCCCGGTTCGTGCCGATCGTGCGCACCTACGCCCCGGTCGCCGCGGGCGTGGGCGGCATGCGGTACCGGACGTTCGTGTCGTACAACGTCGTCGGAGCCCTGCTGTGGGGCGTGGGCGTCACCGTGCTCGGCTACCTGCTCGGCACCATCTCGTTCGTCCGGGACAACATCGAGGCGCTGGCCGTGCTGATCGTCCTGGTCTCGGTGATCCCGGTCGCGATCGAGCTGTGGCGCGGCCGCCGGGCGGCGAAGCGCGGCCAGGTGACCGCGGACGGCCGCGACGAGCGCTACGACGAGCCCGCCGAGCGCGCCGCCGTGGAGCGGAAGGCGTTCGACCAGTGACCGCCCGGCCGATCGCCTCCTGGCTGTCCGACATGGACGGCGTGCTCGTGCATGAGGGCGTGGCCCTGCCGGGCGCGCCGGAGTTCGTGCGGGCGCTGCGGGACGGCGACCACCCGTTCCTGGTGCTGACCAACAACTCGATCTTCACCCCGCGCGACCTGCGCGCCCGGCTCGCGGCCTCCGGCATCGACGTGGCCGAGGAGTCGCTGTGGACGTCGGCGCTGGCGACGGCGCAGTTCCTCACCGACCAGGAGCCCGGCGGCTCGGCCTACGTGATCGGCGAGGCCGGCCTGACGACCGCGCTGTACGAGGCGGGCTACACGCTGACCTCGGCGGACCCGGACTTCGTGGTGCTGGGCGAGACCCGCACGTACTCGTTCGAGGCGATCACCCGCGCGATCCGGCTGATCCAGGGCGGTGCGCGGTTCATCGCGACCAACCCGGACGTCACCGGCCCCAGCCAGGAGGGCGACCTGCCCGCCACGGGCGCGGTGGCCGCGATGATCACCGCGGCGACGGGCCGGCAGCCGTACTTCGTCGGCAAGCCGAACCCGATGATGATCCGGTCCGCGCTGAACCGGATCGACGCGCACTCCGAGACGACCGCGATGATCGGCGACCGGATGGACACCGACGTCGTCGCGGGCATCGAGGCGGGGCTGCGGACGTTCCTGGTGCTGACCGGGTCGACCCGCACCGAGGACCTGGTGCGCTACCCGTTCCGACCGACCCAGGTGCTGGACTCCGTGGCGGACCTCGTCGACCGCGTGCCGGAGTGGGCGGAGGCGTACCCGGGCGCCACGGCGGCCCCGGAGGCCTGAGCCCGACGCGCACGCGGCCGTCCGACGCGCACGCCGCCTACGCCTTCCGGCCCGGCCACCCCCGGCGGCAGTGGGTCGGGCGGGAAGGCGTAGGCGGCGCGGCCCCGCGCCGCGCGCGCCTGCGCGATCAGGCCAGGCCGAGGTCCGCCAGGTCGAACAGGAAGTGGTACGGCACACCCAGGGCCTCGATCTTCTCCCGCGCCCCCGTGGCGCGGTCGACGATGACGGCCACGCCGCGGACGTCGGCGCCGGCCTCGCGCGCGGCCTCGACGGCGGCGATCGGCGAGGCGCCGGTGGTCGAGGTGTCCTCGAGGACGACGACGGGACGGCCCGCGATGTCCGGGCCCTCGATGCGGCGCTGCATGCCGTGCGCCTTGGCCTCCTTGCGGACGACGAACGCGTCGAGGTCCTGCCCGCGGGACGCCGCGGCGTGCAGCAGCGCGGTGGCGACGGGGTCGGCGCCGAGCGTCAGGCCGCCCACGGCCTCGACGTCCGCCGTGCCCAGGCCGACCTCCTCCAGCCGGTCGAGCAGCACGTGCCCGATCAGCGGCGCCGCGCGGTGGTGCAGGGTCACCCGGCGCAGGTCGACGTAGTAGTCGGCCTCGCGGCCGGAGGACAGCGTGACCCGGCCGCGCACGACGGCCAGCTCGACGATGAGGTCGCGGAGCTGCTCGCGGGGCGTCGGGGAGAGGGAGGAGGTCGTCACGGCCGCCAGCGTAGCGAGGCGGCGGGCGGCTCAGGCCTCCGGGTCGCCCGGGGCGCGGTCCGGGCGGCGCGCCGACAGCGCGCGGAGCGCGGAGCGCGGCAGCACCCGCAGGGCGCCGGACGCGACCCGGTACCGCAGGCTCGGGGTGGACAGGACCGCCCCGCGCCGGACGTCCGCGAGCGCCGTCGCCACGACCCGGTCGGCGGACAGCCAGGCCAGCTCGGGGTACGCCTGCTCGGCGCGCAGGCCGGCGCGCTCGTGGAACTCGGTGTGCGTGAGCCCCGGCGACACCACCGTGGCCGTGACACCCGTGCCGGCCAGCTCGGCCGCGAGGCCCTCGGTGAAGGTGCGCACCCACGCCTTGTGCGCGGAGTACGTGCCGGAGGTCATCAGGGCCGCGACCGAGCCGACGTTGAGGACCGCGCCGCGCCCCCGCTCGACCATGGCGCCGGCGGCCGCGTGCGACAGCACGAGCACCGCGCGGACCATGAGGGCGAGCGCCGCCTCCTGCTGCGCCAGGTCGCTGCCGACGAACCGCTGGCCGAGCCCGATGCCCGCGTTGTTCACCAGGAGCCCGACGGGGCGCTCGTCGGCCCGCAGGCGCTCGGCGACCCGCTCCAGGTCGTCGCGGTCGGTCAGGTCCGCCCGCAGCACCTCGGCGTGCACCCCGGCCGCGGCGCGGAGCTGGGCGGCGAGGCGCTCGAGCCGCTCGCCGTCGCGGGCGACGAGGACGACGTCGTGCCGGGCGGTGGCGAGCTGCCAGGCGAACTCGAGCCCCAGGCCGGAGCTGGCGCCCGTGATCAGTGCGGTTCCCATGCCGCCACCCTACGGTCGCGGACCCCCGGTCGCCCGGGTCCGCCGGGCGGCGGTTCCGCGGGTGTCGGGACCGGCCGGTAGCGTGCCGGTCATGCGCCTCGCCACCTGGAACGTGAACTCCGTCCGCACCCGCGTCGACCGCGTGATCGCCTTCCTCGAGCGGTCCGGCACGGACGTGCTCGCGATGCAGGAGACCAAGTGCAAGGACGAGCAGTTCCCGCGCGAGGCCTTCGAGGCCGCCGGCTACGAGGTGGTCACGAGCGGCTTCAGCCAGTGGAACGGGGTCGCGATCGCGTCCCGGGTGGGGATCCACGACGTCGAGCACGCGTTCGCCGGGCAGCCCGGCTGGGGCGAGGACCCGGTGACCGAGGCCCGTGCGCTGGGCGCGAGCTGCGGCGGCGTCCGGGTGTGGAGCCTGTACATCCCGAACGGCCGCGAGGTCGGGGACCCGCACTTCGACTACAAGCTGCGCTGGCTCGAGGCGCTGCAGCAGGAGTCGCGCCGCTGGATCGAGGAGGACCCGGCGCTGCCGGTCGCCCTGGTCGGCGACTGGAACGTGGCCCCGCTCGACACCGACGTGTGGGACATCGGCGTGTTCGCCGGCCGCACCCACGTGACCCCGGCGGAGCGCGACGCGTTCCAGGCGTTCGGCGCCGGCGGCTACACCGAGGTGTCCCGGGTGCACGTGCCCGCCGAGCACACGTACACCTACTGGGACTACCAGCAGCTGCGGTTCCCGCGGAACGAGGGCATGCGGATCGACTTCACCTGGGCCTCGCCCGCGCTCGCGCCGCGGGTCACCGGCGCGTCGATCGAGCGGGTCGAGCGCAAGGGCAAGGCGCCGTCGGACCACGTGCCGGTGGTGCTCGACATCGCCGACGCGGCCTGACGGCGCGCGGGGTGGGCGCACGCCCGTCCGGGGGAACCGGGCGGTCGGGCGGTCGGCGCGGCGGGCGCGCCCGCTAGGTTCGGCGCATGTCGACCCCCGAGCCGGGTCCGCCGGCCTGGCCGGGCACGGCGCCGTCCGCGCCCCCGTACGCGCCGCTGCCGCCCCCCGCCGGGCCGGGTGCGCCGGTCGCGCCGCCCGTCGCGCCGTTGTGCGCGGAGTACGTGCCGGAGGTCATCAGGGCCGCGACCGAGCCGACGTTGAGGACCGCGCCGCGCCCCCGCTCGACCATGGCGCCGGCGGCCGCGTGCGACAGCACGAGCACCGCGCGGACCATGAGGGCGAGCGCCGCCTCCTGCTGCGCCAGGTCGCTGCCGACGAACCGCTGGCCGAGCCCGATGCCCGCGTTGTTCACCAGGAGCCCGACGGGGCGCTCGTCGGCCCGCAGGCGCTCGGCGACCCGCTCCAGGTCGTCGCGGTCGGTCAGGTCCGCCCGCAGCACCTCGGCGTGCACCCCGGCCGCGGCGCGGAGCTGGGCGGCGAGGCGCTCGAGCCGCTCGCCGTCGCGGGCGACGAGGACGACGTCGTGCCGGGCGGTGGCGAGCTGCCAGGCGAACTCGAGCCCCAGGCCGGAGCTGGCGCCCGTGATCAGTGCGGTTCCCATGCCGCCACCCTACGGTCGCGGACCCCCGGTCGCCCGGGTCCGCCGGGCGGCGGTTCCGCGGGTGTCGGGACCGGCCGGTAGCGTGCCGGTCATGCGCCTCGCCACCTGGAACGTGAACTCCGTCCGCACCCGCGTCGACCGCGTGATCGCCTTCCTCGAGCGGTCCGGCACGGACGTGCTCGCGATGCAGGAGACCAAGTGCAAGGACGAGCAGTTCCCGCGCGAGGCCTTCGAGGCCGCCGGCTACGAGGTGGTCACGAGCGGCTTCAGCCAGTGGAACGGGGTCGCGATCGCGTCCCGGGTGGGGATCCACGACGTCGAGCACGCGTTCGCCGGGCAGCCCGGCTGGGGCGAGGACCCGGTGACCGAGGCCCGTGCGCTGGGCGCGAGCTGCGGCGGCGTCCGGGTGTGGAGCCTGTACATCCCGAACGGCCGCGAGGTCGGGGACCCGCACTTCGACTACAAGCTGCGCTGGCTCGAGGCGCTGCAGCAGGAGTCGCGCCGCTGGATCGAGGAGGACCCGGCGCTGCCGGTCGCCCTGGTCGGCGACTGGAACGTGGCCCCGCTCGACACCGACGTGTGGGACATCGGCGTGTTCGCCGGCCGCACCCACGTGACCCCGGCGGAGCGCGACGCGTTCCAGGCGTTCGGCGCCGGCGGCTACACCGAGGTGTCCCGGGTGCACGTGCCCGCCGAGCACACGTACACCTACTGGGACTACCAGCAGCTGCGGTTCCCGCGGAACGAGGGCATGCGGATCGACTTCACCTGGGCCTCGCCCGCGCTCGCGCCGCGGGTCACCGGCGCGTCGATCGAGCGGGTCGAGCGCAAGGGCAAGGCGCCGTCGGACCACGTGCCGGTGGTGCTCGACATCGCCGACGCGGCCTGACGGCGCGCGGGGTGGGCGCACGCCCGTCCGGGGGAACCGGGCGGTCGGGCGGTCGGCGCGGCGGGCGCGCCCGCTAGGTTCGGCGCATGTCGACCCCCGAGCCGGGTCCGCCGGCCTGGCCGGGCACGGCGCCGTCCGCGCCCCCGTACGCGCCGCTGCCGCCCCCCGCCGGGCCGGGTGCGCCGGTCGCGCCGCCCGTCGCGCCGCCGGTGGCCT
>NZ_JAHVCI010000029.1:0-50938 GCF_019265565.1 Cellulomonas sp. PS-H5 | reverse complement strand
AGCCCGGCGCGTGGTCCGCCGCCCCCGCGTGGTCGGCGCCCGCCGAGCCCGCGTGGTCGCCCGAGCTGCCGGCCCAGGCCGCCGAGCCCGCGTGGGCCCCGCAGGAGCCCGCCGGTGCGGTGCCCCTGCCGACCCGCACCCGCGGCGAGGTCCCGCCCCCGGCCCCGGAGCCCGGCGCGCCCACGCCGTCGGAGCGCCGTCCGCACCGCGACATGAGCGCCTGGGCGTCGTCCTGGTCGCCCGACGGCGCGTCGGTCCCGCAGCCGGCGCCCGCCCCGTCGTGGTCCGCCCAGCCCGCCGCCGCCGCGGCGCCCGCCGCGGACCAGCCCCGCCGGCCCGGCGCGCTCGACGCGGAGGCGGCCCAGATGCTCGCCCTGCGGGCCGACATCCAGGAGCAGGCGTTGAGCGAGCTGAGCCAGCTGTCCGCGTACCGGCCCCAGGTCGACGTGCCGGCCGGCGGATCGCTCACCCGCCGCGTGCCGACCGCGATCCCGGCGGCCCCCGAGATCTCGCAGCCCGAGTCGGGCCAGGCTCCGGCGCGTGACGCCGACAGCCTGCGCGACCGGCTGTCGAGCTTCCAGTCCGGCAGCCGTCGGGGGCGTCGTGCCCTCGCGGACGCCGACGCGGGTGAGGCCGGCACCCAGCCGGAGCAGCCCCGCACCGAGTCCGACTCCCAGCCCGTCCCGCCGTCGCCGTCATGGTGACACCCGTCCCCGCAGCCGCAGCCGCGCCTGCATCACGTCAGGAGGATGTGTGACCACCCTCAGCACCGAGGCAGCCAACTTCGGCTGGCTCCTGGACAACTTCGTCCGGACCGTGCCCGGCACCCGGCACACGCTGGTGGTGTCGGCCGACGGTCTGCTCATGGCCATGTCCGAGCAGCTCGACCGCACCAGCGGCGACCAGCTCGCGGCGATCGTGGCGGGCATGTCGAGCCTGACCCGGGGAGCGGCGCGCCAGCTCCGCGCCGGCGACGTGCGGCAGGCGATCGTGGAGATGGACAACCTGTTCCTCTTCCTGATGAGCGTGTCGAACGGCTCCGTCCTCGCGGTCGTCGCCGACGCCACCTGCGACGTGGGCCTCATCGGCTACGAGATGGCGATGCTCGTCTCGCGGACCGAGGCCACGCTGACCCCGCAGCTCATCACCGAGATGCGCGGCAGCCTCCCCGTCGACGGCGCCACCCGCGCTCCCACCGTGTGAGGTAGCCGATGAGCGAGAGCGAGTTCGAGACCAGGACCGTCCGCCCGTACGCCCTCACCGGCGGCCGGGTGCGGTCCGAGCGGTCCGACTACCCCCTCGAGGCGCTGGTGGAGATGCTGCCCGCCGGCGTCTCGGGCCAGGGCCTCACGCCCGAGAAGCGGGCGATCCTGCAGCACGCGTCGCACGGCTACATCTCCATCGCCGAGCTGTCCGCCCTGCTGCACCTGCCCCTGGGCGTGACGCGCGTCGTCGTGTCCGACCTGGCCGACGCGGGCTACGTCCGCGTGCACTCGTCCACGCCGGTCGAGACCACCACCGGTCAGTCGCCCGCCCTGTCCCTGAGCGTCCTGGAGAGTGTTCTCAATGGCATTTCCGCCCTCTGACGCCGTGGCCACCGGCCAGGCCGCTGCCGTGCCCACCGCCCGCCCCGCCGGCGACGCCGGCGAGATGGGTGCCGCGCCCACCGTCGTGAAGATCGTCGTCGCGGGCGGCTTCGCCGTCGGCAAGACGACGTTCATCGGGTCGATCTCCGACATCGAGCCGCTGAACACCGAGGCCGCGATGACCGAGCACTCGGTCGGCATCGACGACGCGGGCGGGCAGACCGAGCGCAAGACGTCGACCACGGTCGCCATGGACTTCGGGCGCATCGCGCTGCCGGGGTCGCTGTGGCTGTACCTGTTCGGCACCCCGGGCCAGGACCGGTTCCTGTTCATGTGGGACGACCTGGTGCGCGGCGCGATCGGCGCCGTCGTGCTGGTCGACACCGACCGCCTGGACCAGTGCTTCCCGGCCGTCGACTACTTCGAGTCGCGCGGCATCCCGTTCGTCGTGGGCGTGAACTGCTTCGACGGCGTGGCCAAGCACCGCCTGGAGGACGTGCGCGAGGCGCTCGCCATCCCGGCGCACGTGCCGGTGCTCTACACCGACGCCCGGTCGCGCACCGCCACGAAGCAGACGCTGATCCAGCTCGTGCAGCTCGCCATGGAGCGGCTCCGCAGCTCCGCGGCGTGAGCTGACGACCCGCACGCCCCGCTACAGTGCGGGGCGTGCGGGTCTACGCCGACGGCTCGGCCCTCCTGCGCTACCTGCCGTTCCCGGACCACTCGGTGGACTGGCAGCGGTGGGCGGAGGAGCACGAGCCGGAACTCCTCGTCACGCCGCTGTCCCTGAGCGAGCTGCGCCACGCGGCCGCCACGGCGCCGGTGCACGTCCGCGCGCGCGCCCACGCCGCCGGCGAGCGGCTCGAGGTCGTCCGGTTCTCGGACCAGGCGGTCGGCGCGGCCGCGATGACGACCGCCGTGCTGTCGCCCTTCGCCTCGCTGCACCTCGGCGTCGCCCTGGCCTACCCGGAGATCACGGCGTTCGCGACGTACGACGTGCGGCTCGCCGCGGTCGCCGCGATCCACGGCCTGGTCGTCGTGTCCCCGGGCCTGCCCGACCGCTGGTGGGACGCCGCGGCCTGACCCTCTCGCACCCCGGCGGGTTGCTGGTACCTACAGCGATACCACGGGGGTGCACCCGGACCACTCCATCGGGCGTTCCACGCCGTCCGGGTGGCCGCGTGCGCAGCACGAACTTCTGGCGCCACGGGCGGCCGCTCCGCGCCGCGCAGCTCCTGCCGCGGGAAACCGTGCAGATTCGTGCGCACCACGGCAGAGCACCTACGCCCCCGCCGCGTCCCTAGCGTCGACGACGAGCCCGTGGCCGTCTCGGCACGGGCCGTTCGAGCGGGGGCGACTCGATCTCGCGCTCCGCGGGCCGGCCGCCCCCCGGTGCGAGAGGACGCGAAGATGAGACTGATCAGACGCACGCTGGGGACGGGGGCGGCGTTGGCGCTGCTCGCGCCGGTCGCCCTGGCGACGGCACCGGCCGCGTGGTCGCACGGCTACGTCGGCGGTTCCGAGTCGGGCATGGTGGCCCGGGCCGCGCTGCGCACCAACGCGAACCTCGGCGGCGTGCAGTACGAGCCGCAGAGCGTCGAGGGCCCCAAGGGCTTCCCGGAGGCGGGCCCGGCCGACGGGCAGCTCGCCTCGGCGGGGAACGCGCGGTTCTCCGAGCTCGACGAGCAGTCCGCGGACCGCTGGGTGAAGAACGCGATCTCGCCCGGGCCGAACCGCATCAGCTGGGTGTACACGGCACCGCACAGGACCACCCGGTGGGACTACTTCATGACGGTCCCGGGCTGGGACCAGAACGCGCCGCTGAGCCGCGCGTCGTTCGAGAAGATCGGCACCGTGCAGCACGACGGGTCGATGCCGACCGCCGGCGCTGTGCACGTGGTGGACGTCCCGGCGGACCGGGTCGGCTACCACGTCATCTACGCCGCGTGGACGGTCGACGACACCGGTGCCGCGTTCTACAACGTCATCGACGTGGACGTCGCGGGCGAGGAGCCCGGCGTGGTCGACCCGCCGGTCGACCCCGAGACCCCGCCGGAGGTCGACCCGCCGGTCGATCCCACGGAGCCCGAGGCGGGCGACGAGGGGACCGTCGACGTCACCGCGACCGTGCCGCGCCCGGAGCAGACGGACGGCGTGCTGGCCATGTCGGTGGCCGGCTCCGGGCTCGACCTCGGCGCGCCCGCCAACGCCGGGGACCGGCTGCGGTTCGAGGGTGCCCTGCCGACCGTCACCGTGACCGACTCGCGCTCCGACGCGCAGGCCGGCGACGGGGGCTGGACCGTGTCCGGCCGGGGTCGCGACCTCGTCGCGGGCGCCACGACGCTCACCGCCGACAACCTCGGCTGGACGCCGGTCCTGATCAGCGACAAGCACTGCGTCACGCCCGGGTCGCCCGTCGCGACCCGCCTCTCCGGCGGCACAGGGCTCGCGGGCTCCGCGACCCTCGCCACGGCGGCGTCGCACGGCCGTGCCGGTGCGACCGAGCTGACCGCGGGTGTGGTGCTCGACGTGCCGGTCGACGCGCCGGCCGGCAGCTACGCGGGCGCCGTCACGCTCACGCTGTTCCCGGTCGACTGACCCCCTGGTGCCGACGCGGTCGGTCGCCCCGGCCGCGTCGGCACCGCCGTGCCCGACCCCGACACCCCTCACGGAGCCCGCCGTGCCCCGCACGTCCGCCACGCCCCGTCCCCGGAAGCCCGCCGCGCTCGCCGTCGCCCTCGGCCTCGCGCTGCTGCCGGCGCTCGGCCCGCTCGCCCACGGCCAGGCCGCCGCGGCGGCGTCCGCCACCACCACCGAGCGCATCACCTGGGCGCTGGAACCCGCGACCCCCGAGGGCCCCGACGGGCGGGTCTCCTACCGGCACACCCTCGACCCCGGCGCCGAGGTCACCGAGCACGTCGCGCTGACCAACTTCAGCGAGCAACCGGTGGTCTTCGAGGTCTACGCGGGCGACGGCGTGCTCACCTCCGACGGGCAGTTCGACCTGCCCCCGGCGGGGACCGCCCCGGCCGGGGCGGGGTCCTGGGTCGCGATGGGCGACCCGGGGGGCGCCCTCGTCGAGCCCGGCACCGTGCAGCACCTGGAGGTCGTCGGCGGCGGCACCGTCACGCTGCCGTTCGTCGTGCGCGTCCCCGCCGACGCCACGCCCGGCGACCACCCCGCGGGGATCGTCGCCGCCGTGGCCACGAGCACCGCCGACGGGGTCGGCGTCGACAGCCGGGTCGGCGCCCGCCTGCACCTGCGGGTCACCGGCGACGTGGTCACCGCCCTCGCGGTGCCCGAGGTCACCGCCGCCTACGTCCCGTCCTGGAACCCGTTCTCCGCCGGCACGCTGCGGCTGGAGTTCCCGATCGCCAACGCCGGCAACGTCCGGCTCGGCGGCACCGTCGTCACCCGGGTCGCGGGCCCGTTCGGCCTCGCCGAGGGCGGCACCGAGGGGCCGGACCCGCGGGAGGTGCTGCCCGGTGCCTCCGTCCCCGTCACCGCCGAGATCCCCGCCTGGCCGTTGGGGCGGCTCGCCGGGGAGGTGACCGTCACCCCCGTCGGCGTCGGCGCGGACGCGCACACCGGCGCCTCCGTCCTGATCCAGGTGCCGTTCAGCGCGTGGGCGCTGCCGTGGTCGCAGGCCGCCGTGGTGGTCCTGGTCGCCGCCGCCGTGGTCGCCGCGGTGCTGCTGCACCGGCGCCGCGCCGACGCCGCTCGGCGCCGGTTCGACGAGGCGGTCGCCGCCGCCCGCGCGCCCGCCGGCCGCCCGGGGGTCCGCTGACCGCGCCTCGCGGAGTCCGCGCCCGACCGCCTACCGTCGGGGTATGACGCAGCTCGACCTCACCGGGCGCACCGCGCTCGTCACCGGCTCCACCCAGGGCATCGGCGCCGCGATCGCCGCCGGGCTGGCCCGTGCCGGCGCGCGGGTGGCCGTCAACGGCCGCACCGCGGGATCCGTCGACGCCGCCGTCGCGCGGCTGTCGGCGGAGCTCGGCGACGGCCCGGGATCGTTCGTGGCGGCCCCGGGCGACGTCAGCACCGACGCGGGCGCCGAGGCGGTCCGCGCCGTCGTCCCCGACGTCGACGTCCTGGTCAACAACCTGGGCATCTTCGAGTCGCGCCCGGCCCTGGACATCACCGACGACGAGTGGCGCCGCTACTTCGAGGTCAACGTGCTCGCCGCGGTGCGGCTGACCCGCGCCTACCTGCCCGGCATGACCGGGCAGGGCTGGGGCCGCGTGCTGAACATCGCCTCGGACTCCGCCGTCGTCATCCCCGCCGAGATGATCCACTACGGCATGTCCAAGACCGCGCTGCTCGCGGTCTCCCGGGGCTTCGCCAAGGAGGCCGCGGGCACCGGGGTGACGGTGAACTCGGTCATCGCGGGCCCGACGCACACCCGGGGCGTCGAGGACTTCGTCTACTCGCTCGTCGAGAAGGACCTGCCGTGGGACGAGGCGCAGCGGGAGTTCATGCGCCGGCACCGGCCGCAGTCGCTGCTGCAGCGGTTGATCGAGCCGGAGGAGATCGCGAACCTGGTCGTGTACCTCGCGTCTCCGCTGGCGTCGGCGACGACCGGTGGTGCGCTGCGCGTGGACGGCGGGTACGTGGACGCGATCCTGCCCTGAGGGGTTCGGACTGAGTGGGTACTGCTGAGTGGTCGGCGGTCCTCGAGGTGGCGGCAGGATGCCACGTGACGGCGCCGAGCGAGGCCCGGTTCAGTACGACAGACAGGGCGGCGATGCAGCGGCAGGCCGATCGCAGGAACGTCAGCGGACTCCTGCTCGCGTACGTGGACGAGTCCTACTCACCTGACTGGTTCACCCTCGGTGCCGTCATCGGCGATGCTGCCGCGGTGAGGCGGATCGAGGTCGGTTTCGACGCTCTCGTGGCTCGGTACAGGGGCCAGTTCGACCTGGACGCGGGCACCGAGCTGCACGGATACCCGATGTTCCAGGGAGCAGGCGTGTGGCGACGTGTCCCGCTGCGAGCTCGGATCAACCTCTACGCCGGGGCGATGCGGGTGGTCGGGGACTCCGGGGCCAGGGTCATCCTCCGGGGGATCGACGTCGCTCGCCAGAGAGTGCGGTACGTGCACCCCCACCCGCCGCACGAAGTGGCTCTCGCGCACATGCTGGAGCGCATCGACTCCTCCGCAGACGCGCGTCGCGCCCATGCCCTGGTGCTGGCGGACGAGGTGCACAACAGCGAGCGGCACCGGACGAACTTCCGCGACTTCCGGACCGACGGGACGCCCGGTTACCGGAGCAGCACGCTGCCCCGGCTCCTCGACACGATCCACTTCGCGCCTTCACACCACTCGCGGCTGCTGCAGGCGGCGGACCTGGTGACCTTCCTGTACCGGCGCCGGTCCGCGCACGTCGAGAGCGACGAGCGGGCCAGGGCTGCCAACGACCTGATCTGGTCGCACGTCGAGCCCGCCGTCGAGCACGAGCACTGCTGGCGGCCGTAGACGCACGAGAGCCCCGTCCGTCGACGGGGCTCAAGGCAAGGCGGGAGGCCTGTCGGCGTCCTGCTCCGCCAGGTTAGCGAAGGTGAAGGCTCGACCGCCACCCACCTCTGGCTCGGGTCCCCGCTGGTAGGGTCGCCGCGTTCGTGGGAGGGCTGGCTGAGCGGCCGAAAGCGACGGTCTTGAAAACCGTTGGGGCGTCGAAAGGCGTCCTCGTGGGTTCGAATCCCACGCCCTCCGCCAGCGGTCCGCGACCGACCACCGCGCGCCGGACCCGTCACCACGCCGCGCGCGAGGCCAGCCCCAGCGTGTAGTCCTCCCAGTAGGTGCCCGCGACGGGACCGCCGTGGCAGGTCCCGTCCGACCGGCCCACCGTCTTGATCCACAGGTCCGCCACGTGCGGGCCGCCGCTGCCCGTCGCGCCGGGCGCGGCACCGAGCGCGCGGCCCTCCGGGTTGCACCACACCGTGCCGTCCGGGCCGGCGAGCGGCCCGGCGCCGTTCCGCGAGGTGTCGACGACGAACGCCTTCCCGCCGAGCAGCGCCGACAGGTACGTGCCGTACGCGACCTCGTGCTCGCTGCGCTGGAAGTTCGACACGTTCACGGAGAACCCGGCGGCCCGGTCGACGCCAGCCGCGCGCAGCCGCAGGGCCATGTCGCGCAGCTGCTCGGCGCTCCAGCCGAAGCTGTTGCTGCTGGCGGCATCGAGGTAGACCTCGGCGCCGGCGGCCCGGTACGCCTCGACGGACGCCCGGAGCAGCGCGAGCCGCTGGTCCCGGTCGCCGCACCGCTCCAGGTGCAGCAGGGCGTCCGGCTCGACGACGACGACGGGGCGGGAGCCGCGCAGGCCGGCGGCGACCGCGTCCACCCACGCGCGGTACTCGGCTGCGGTCGCGAACCCGCCGGCCGAGTACGAGCCGCAGTCGCGGTCGGGGATGGCGTAGGTGACGAACACCGGCGTGCGGCCGGCCGCCGTCGCCGCTGCGGCGTAGGCACGGACGGCGGTCGTGCCGTCGGCGGGACCCAGCCAGCGTGCGGCGCCGCCGCTCGCGGCCTTGTCGAGCAGCGCGGCGTCGGCGGTGCGGCCCTCCGTGCGGGCGGTGGCCGCGGCGCGGGCGACGTCGGACGCGGGGTCGGCGTACGGCGGGGCGGCGGACAGCACCGTGCGGTACACCCGCTCGCCCGCACCGGCGTCGGTCGAGGCGCCGCCGCCCGAGCCGGAGCCCGGTCGGGACACCACCGGCAGCGCGGCGGGCAGCGGCAGGGTCACGACGGCGGGCACCCGCTCCCCGGTCGGGGCAGCGGTGGACCAGACGCTCGCGCCCGCCGTGGAGATCAGGTAGATCCGCGCGTGGTCCTTGACCACCAGCCGCGCGCCCGGTGCCGACGCGCCGGCGGACCACAGCTCGACGCCGGTGGGGGAGACGACCTGGAGGTCACCGGCGGGGGTCACGCGGGCGGACGCGCCGCGCGCGGTGGTGCCGGTGCGCCAGACCACGACGCCGCCGTGGGTCAGCACGAGGTCGCCGTCGGCGCCCATCGCGAGCCGGACGTCGCCGGTCGCGATCGACTCGCCGGCCAGGAGCAGGCCGCCGGACGGGACGCGGTCCGCCGGGGTGGTCCGGAGCGCGGGGCCGTCGGTGGTCGACTTCCACACCAGCCGGCCCGCGGTGTCGACGGTGTACAGGACGCCGTCGGGCTTGATGATCGAGCGGGCGCCGGGCGAGTCCGCGCCGGTGGTCCAGAGCAGGGTGCCCGAGGCGGAACGCACCTCCAGCGCGCCCGAGGGCTGCTGCACGAGCCGGGCCCCGGGGTTGCCGGTCGTGCCGGTGTGCCAGAGCACGGGACCCGAGCCGAGCCGCACGGTCACGTCGCCGTCGGCGCCGACGGCGAGGACGTGCGCGCTGCCGGCCGCGGTGCGGGACGCACCGGCGGTGATCGCCTGGCCGCCGGTCAGCCGGTCACCCGCCGGGGTGGGGGCGGACGCCGTGGCCGGGGACGGGGCCAGCACGACCACCACCAGCAGCGCGGCGGCTGCCGCGCGGACGGCGGCGACGAGGAGTCGCGACCACGCGACGGTCGGGCGGGACGGATGCGGGCGGGCGGCGCGGGGCATGGCGGGGTCCTCGTCGGGGAACGGCTTTCCCTCCCCATCGGCGACCTGCCCGCTCCCCGGCCCCGTCGGGGCGGGTGAACCGCCGCCGAGGCACGGCGTCCACCTCCCGAAAGGCGGCCGCAGCCACCTACTCAACTGCGATGCCGCCACTCAAAACACCGATCCCGCGGCGTCGGTGCTACTCAAAAGTCGCGATCGCCACCTACGGGCCCAGGAATCACGCGCAGAGCTCCGCTGACATGCGAGTCCAGACGACGGCGTCCGAAGCCGTCCGGAGGAGGACACGCAGATGCCGAGGACACCGGCGCGCCGCGCAGCGCGCGCCCTGGGTGCGACCGTGACGGCGCTGGCGCTCGGGCTCGGGGGAGCCGCGGTGGCGCCGGCGGTCGTGGGGCAGGCCGCGGCGGCGGACGAGGGGTCGGTGCTGCTGATCGAGCCGTTCGACCAGGCCACCGTGGCGGACTCCCGCGTGATCCCGCTCGGGTCCGCCTGCCTGACTGCGGCCCGCTCGGGGCTGACACCGCCCGGGAACGGTGGCGGGTCGGCGCTGGGGCCCTGCCCGCCCGGGACCGGCAGCGGGCCGACGGCGGGCGCGACGCCGGGGTACCTGCAGCTCACCGACGACCTGCTCAACCAGGCCGGTGGGGTGGCGCTCGACCGCGCGGTGCCGGCCGAGGCCGGCCTCGTCGTCGAGTACGACCAGTACATGTACCGTCCCCGCACGGGGGACGGCGCCGACGGGATCGGGCTGGTGGTCGTCGACGGCGCGCACGACCTCCGCGCGCTCGGTGCCTTCGGCGGCAGCCTCGGCTACGCCCAGGACTCCACCACCGCGGGCGTGTCGGGTGCGTACCTCGGCGTGGGGTTCGACCTGTACGGGAACTTCGCCCGGGACGTGACCGGCCGGGGTGCCGGCTGCGCGGCCCCGTCGCCCTACGGGACCACGATGGTGCCGAACGCCGTGACGCTCCGCGGGCCGGGCGACGGCCGCAGCGGGTACTGCTGGCTCGCGACCCAGGCGCTGAACCCGAGCACGCAGCGGCTCGACGCGTCCGGCTGGACGTCGACCGCCGCGCTGATCGACGCCGCGCGCCGCAACGTCCGCGTGACCGTGAGCCCCGACGTGCGGCCGGTCGTCACCGTCGAGATCGACTTCACCGGGACCCGCGGTTCGTACCAGACCGTGCTGACGCACACGATGGCCGAGGACGCCCCCGCGACCTACAAGCTGGGCTTCGCCGCCGCGACCGGAGCCGTGAGCGACGTGCACCTCGTGCGCGACGTCGAGGTCCGCACGGTCGAGCCGCTCGCACCGCTGCACCTCGTCGCCCAGGTGGCGCAGACGGACGACCTCCCGGACGCGTTCCGGACCGGCGACGCGATCCCGTTCGACCTGGTCGTCACGAACACGGACGCCGAGCCGCTGACCGACGTGCGCGTGCACGACCCGTTGGTCGGGCCCGACGAGGTGTGCGTGGTGCCCGAGCTCGGCCCCGCCGGGTCGGCGACGGCGTCGGTGACCTGCCGGGTCGAGGTCGTCGTCGACGCCGAGCACGCCCGGGCCGGCGAGCTGCTGAACGCGGCGCGGGCGACCGCCGTCGGGGCGGACGGCCCGGTCGCCGCGGCCGCCGACGTGCTGGTGCCGATCACCGGGAGCCCGGCGCTGCAGGTCGTCGGCTCCGCGGTGGTCGACGGCGGGCCGGGCGGCCTGGTCACCGCGGGTGACGGCGTGCTCCTCACCTACGAGGTGCGGAACACGGGCGACGTCGACCTGACCGACGTGCGGGTCGAGGAGCAGCTGGGCGTCCCGGTCACCTGCGACGCGACCGGGCTGGCGCCCGGGGACGCGACGGCCTGCGCCGCGGAGCGCTACGCGCTGCGGGACGCCGACGTCCTCGCGGGCGGGGTCACGAGCGTCGCCACCGCGGACGGGTCCGTCCCGGCGCACGCCGACCCGCTGGTGCCCGCGACGAGCACGCTGGAGGTCCCGCTCGTCGCGGCGACCGTCGGGCTGGCGGTCACGCAGGAGGCCGCGCTCGTCGCGGACCACGGCGACGACGTCGCGGACGTCGGCGACCTCGTCCGGTACGCGGTCGTCGTCGAGAACACGGGCGACCTCCCGCTCACCGGGCTCGCGGTGGCGCACGACCGGGCGGGTTCCACTTCCTGCGCGGCGGACGACCTCGAGCCGGGTGGCTCGACGACCTGCGTCGGGGACGCCGACCACCTCGTGACGGAGGACGACCTCGTGGCGGGTGGCGTGGCGGCCGTGGCCCGCGCCACGGCACGGTCGGCCGGCGGGGTCCTGACCTCCGCCGAGCACGCCGTCACCACCCCCACGCGGGCCGCCGTGGCCGGGATCGCGCTCGCGATGAGCGCCGACGTCGAGGAGGAGGGTGTCCCCGACGTCCAGGTGCGGTACGCGTTCGAGGTGACCAGCACCGGCACCGTCACCGTGCACGACGTCGCGGTCGCCGACCTGCGGGTGGGCGACGTGCCCGCCGGCCTGGTCGTGTGCGAGCGCGCGCAGCTGGCACCCGGCGAGGTGACCGGGTGCGTGGCGGAGCAGCCGTACGTCGTGACCGACGCCGACCGGGAGGCGGGGGAGGTACGGGCGACCGCCACCGCGCACGCCCGGGCGCCCGAGGGCGTGCCGGCCGTCGAGCCCGTCGCCGCGGAGGCGACGGCGGTCGTGCCGGGGATGGTCGTCGACCCGGAGCCGGAGCCGGAGCCCGAGCCCGAGCCGAGCCCGGAGCCGGAGCCCGAGCCGAGCCCGGAGCCGAGCCCGGAGCCGGAGCCGAGCCCGGAGCCGAGCCCGGAGCCGGAGCCGAGCCCGGAGCCCTCGCCGATCGCCCCGCCGGGCGGCGGCGACGGCGGGACCGTCGACACCCCGCAGGGGTCCCCGCCGGGCGCCGGCCCGACCGGCGGCGTGGACCCGGTCGCGGATCCGGGCGGCCTCGCCGTCACGGGCCCGGCGGTCGCGGGGGCGTCCGTCCTCGCGCTCGTTCTGGTCGTGGTCGGCCTGCTGGTCGCCCGCCGGCGTCAGGCGGGCTCGACCGACCCGTCGACGTAGGTCCACGCGCCGTCCTCGCGGACGAACCGGCTCACCTCGTGCAGCGACCCGCGGCCCTGCGGGTCGCTGTACGAGGCGCGGAACTCGACCGTGCCGGCGGAGTCGAACGGTCCGCCGCGGTCGGTGGCGAGGACGTCCAGCCTCCGCCACACCATCGCGTCGTCGAGGTCGACCGTCCGGGGGCGGGTCGAGGGGTGCCAGGTCCTCAGGAGGTACGCGGCGTCCCCGACGGCGAACGCGCTGTACCGGGACCGCATGAGCGCCTCGGCGGTGGCGGCGGTCCGCTCGCCCCGGTGCAGCGGCCCGCAGCACTCGTCGTAGGGCAGGCCGCTCAGGCAGGGGCAGCGGGTCGGGGTCGGCACTCGACCAGTATCGGGCGGGTCAGCGGCGGGCGTCCCGCCCGCGGATCCGGACCCGCGCCGGCCGGGACCGGAGCACGGCCACCCGCAGTGCGACGCCCGCCCCGGCCAGGCCGAGCGCCAGCACCGCGAGCTGCAGGGTGTCGGCGCCGGTGCGCGGCAGGTCGCCGGCCGCGAGCACGCCCGACCCGCCGCCCGGCGCCCCGCCGGAGCCCCCGGTCGACCCGCCGGTCCCGCCGCCGGAGCCGCCCCCGCCCCCGCCTGAGTCATCCGCGCCGGTCACCACCACGGTGACCACCGCGTCCGCGCACGCGGGCGACACGTCGGCCGCGCACACCTGGTAGGTGAACGTGTCCGTCCCAACGAACCCGGGCGCCGGCGTGTAGACCAGCACGCCGTCGACCAGCGCGACCGTGCCGTTCGCCGGCGGCACGGTGACGTCCGGCGGCAGGACCGTGCCGAGGTCGTTGGCGCCGACGTCGATCGTCACCGGCGTGCCCTGGGGCGTCGTCGCGGCGTCGTCCACCGCGACCGGGTCGACCAGCACCGTCACCAGCCCGGTGCTGCACAGCACCGGGATCCCGTCGTCGCACACCGTGTACTGGTACAGGTCGCGCCCGGCGAACCCGGGCGGCGGCGTGTAGGTGGTCGTGCCGCCGGTGAGCGTCACGGTGCCGCCCGCGGCGGTCAGGAACGTCTGCACGATCGTGACCGCGTCGCCATCGGGGTCGCTCACGGCGGGGTTGCCCGAGACGGGGGTGTCGACGGTCGTCTCGAGGGAGAGCAGCGGCGCGTCCGGTGGCTGGTTGTCCGGCCACACGTGGACCGTCACCACGGCGGTGGCGCAGTCGGTCGGGTCGTCGGGCGCGCAGGCCAGGTAGGTGAAGGAGTCCGTGCCGAGGTAGCCGGGGCCGGGGGTGTAGACGACGGACCCGGTCGCGGGGTCGACCGTGACCAGGCCGTGGTCGGGCAGGTCGACCAGCGTCGTGGACAGCACCGCGCCGGGCGGGTCGTTGGCGAGCACGTCGATGGTGACGGGCGTGTCCACGAGCGTGGTCGTCTCGTCGTCGACCGCGAGCGGGTGCACGATCAGCGTCACCGTGGCGGGGGCGCTGCACCGCACCGGGTCCTGGTTGTCGCACACCCGGTACGTGAACGAGTCCGTGCCGACGAACCCGGCGTCGGGCAGGTACCCGAACCGCCCGCCGGGCAGCAGGACCAGCCCGCCGTCGGAGGGGCCCGTCACCGTGCTGAACCGCAGCTGCAGGTCGGGGTCGGGGCTGCTCCCGGTGACGGTCGAGACGATCGGCCGGCCGACGACGGTCTCCCGCACCAGGTCGTCTGCGGTCGGCGGGTCGACGACGTCCGTCCCGGGGGTCACCTCGGTGGTCACCGTCTCGGAGCCGGCGGTGCCGTCGTTGTTCGAGGCGTCCGGGTCGGGCGTGGTCGCGGTGGCGCTCACGGTGTTGACCAGCACGCCGCTGTCGGGCGCGGCGCCGGTGACCGTCAGCGTGATCGTGGCGCCGACCGCGAGCGTGCCCAGCGACCAGGTGACCGTCGGCGGGGCGACCACCCCGCCGCCCGAGGCGGTGACGGCGGTGAGGGCGGGCGGCAGCGCGTCCGTGACGGTCACGCCCACCGCCTCGTCGGGTCCGGCGTTGGTGACGTCGATCGTGTAGGTGAGCTGTCCGCCGGGCCCGATGAAGGCCGGCCCCGTCTTGCTGACCTGCACGTCGGCGGACGCGGGCCCGACCGGGTCGGCGCAGTCCGGGGCGGGGTAGTCGGCGGGCCCCGGCACCGTGAGGGCGCGGAGGTCGACGTTGGTCACCGACCCGGCACCCGTGTCGGGGAAGGTCGCGCCGGGGACGTCGACGAAGATCGGCACGAACCCGGAGTCGCCGTCGAACCCGCCCTGCACCCCCGTCGTGCCGGCGAACACGTACCGGCCGAACCCCGTGACGGCGCCGTCGTCGGCCAGCGTGGTCGCGGTCAGGGCGGCGGTGGGCGTCTGCCGCCAGGTGCCCTGGTTGACGAAGCCGCCGCCCAGCGCGACCAGGCCGGTGCTGCTCGACCCGCCGTTGTTGGTGAACCCGCCCGACGCCTGGAGCACGCACAGGTTGGTCAGCGCGCCCGAGCCGTTCACCACCAGGTCGCCGGCGAGCGTCGCGGTGCCGGCGTTCCGGAACGGGCCGTCGACGATCGTCGTGCCCGCGGCGGTGAGCGTGCCGTTGTTGGTGAGCGACACCGGGGAGTTGAGGGTCGCGCCGCCCGGCAGCGCCAGCGTGCCGTCGTTGACGACCGTGCCGGCGGCGGGGGTGAACGCGCCCGTGATCGTGAGCGTCGCCCCCGCCGCGTTGGTCACTGTCCCGGGTCCGTTGAGCGCGAGCCCGGCGAACGTGGCCGTCCCGGCGTTGTCCAGGACGAACCCCGCGTTCACCGCGACGGACGGCATCGTCGCCGTCCCGCCCGGCGCGACGTAGATCGTGCCGGCGGCGTTGTTCACGTAGGCCGGCGCGAGCGTCGCCCCGGCGGCGACGCACAGCGTCGCGCCCGCCGGCAACGAGTTGACGCCCCCCACCTGGGTGCCGCCGGCGAGCAGGACGACCTCGCCGGCGGCGATGTCGAGCGCCGCGCCGGTCGCCCCGCCGCTGACCGTCCGGGTGGGCGCTGCGCAGTCGTCCGCGGGGGCGGCCTGCGCCGGCCCGCCGGGGACCAGGGCCGCGAGCAGCAACCCGCCCACCGCGGCGGCGGCCCACCGGCGACGCGCGCGCGGTCGCGACCCCCGTGCCGTCGCCGTCGTCGTGGCGTCCCGCCGCGCTCCGCTGCCCGACCTCGTCCGCACCGTGCCCCCGATGCCTCGTGCGCCGGCCCCCGACCAGCGCGTCCGGTCACGGTACCGACGTGTGCGCCGCCCGGCGAGGGGTGGCGGTGACGGGCCGCGCGCCACCCGGTACCGACGTCCCGCTCAGGACCGTGCCGGGCCGTCATCATGGTGCGCGTGCCGACCCAACCGACCGACGACGAGCTCGAGCTCATCCGCCAGTCCGGCGTCGCCCTGCGCGTCGGGCGGCTCAGCCTGTCCGCGGGGACGGGCTCCTACCGGGTCAAGTCGTCGATGGCCCGGATCGCCCGGGCGATCGGCGTCGACCGGCACGAGGCCCACGTGACGCTCACCGAGATCACCACGACCTCGCACCGCGGCCCGAGCTTCCGCACCGAGGTCGCCGAGGTCCGGTCCGTCGGCATCAACGCGGACCGGCTGGCCGAGCTCGAGCACCTCGCCGGGTCGCTCGCCCGGTCGGGCCGGCGCGCCACCGTCGACGAGGTGTCCGCCGAGCTCGACCGGATCGAGCGCAAGCGGCCGCTCTACCCCGACGCGGTCAACGCGCTCTGGGCGGCGGTCGCGTGCGCGGCGTTCGCGTTCCTCAACAACGGCGGCCCGGTCGAGATGGCCGGCGCGTTCGTCGCGGCCTGGCTCGGCCAGCTCACCCGGCGGCTGCTGCTGCACCGCGGGTTCAACCAGTTCGGCGTCACGATGCTGGCCGCCGCGCTGGCGTGCCTGGCGTACCTCGGGCTGGTGTCAGCCGTGCACGAGCTCGGCGCCACGGAGGTGCGGCACGCGGCGGGCTACGTCTCGGCGGTGCTGTTCCTGGTGCCGGGCTTCCCGCTGGTGACCGGGGGCCTCGACCTCGCCAAGCTCGACTTCTCCGCGGGCGTCGCCCGGCTGACCTACGCACTGATGATCCTGACCTCGGCGGCGCTCGCGGTGTGGGGCGTGTCGATCGCGGTCGGGCTGTCGCCCGACCCGGAGGCGGCGCCGGTGCTGCACTCGGGGTTGCTGCTGGTGCTGCGCATGGTCGCGAGCTTCGTCGGCGTGCTGGGCTTCGCGCTCATGTTCAACAGCCCCTGGCGGATGGCCCTGGGCGCCGCCGTCGTCGGGATGGTGGCCAACACGGGCCGGCTGTACCTGGTCGGGGAGGTCGCGCCGCAGGCGGCCGCCGCGGCCGCCGCGCTGCTCGTCGGGCTGCTCGCCGCCGTGATCGCGCCGCGGCTCGGGGTCCCGCGGATCACCGTCTCCGTCCCCGCCGTCGTGATCATGGTGCCGGGCGTCTCGGCGTACCGGTCGGTGTTCTACCTGTCGAACGGCGACACCACCCAGGCCCTGGCGTACGGCGTCCAGGCGGGTCTGGTGGTCGTCGCGCTGTCGGTCGGGCTGGCCGTCGCGCGGATGCTGACCGACCGTGAGTGGGGCTTCGAGCACTGACCCGACGCGCGCCGCGGGCCGCCCGCGGGGGCCGCTTTGCCGGGTGCCCGGGACGCCCGGTACTGTGTCGCAGTCTGGAGACGTCGCATAGCCAGGTCTAGTGCGCGACCCTGCTAAGGTCGTGAAGGGGCAACCCTTCCGTGGGTTCAAATCCCACCGTCTCCGCTTCCACGAGGGCCCGGTCATGGCGACCGGGCCCTCGTCGCGTCCGCCGTGCGCGCTGCGGTGAGGTCGGCACTCGTCGGTGAGGTCGTCACGTACCAGTGACGACTTCACCAGGACGTGACGACCTCGGTGCCCGTGCCGGCGCCCCTCCCGCGCGCACGCGCGCCGCGCGTCAGAAGCGCCCGCCACCGCCCCGGCGGCCGCCGCCCGAGCGGCTGCCGCTCGACCGCGAGCCCCCGGACCGACCGCTCGACCGGCTGCTCCCGGACCGGCCGCCGCCGGACCACCCGCCCGACCGCCGCGCACCGCCCGACCGGCTGCTCGACCCGCCGCCGCCCGACGACCACGACCAGGACCACGACGACGACCCGCCCGACGACCAGGACGGCCCGTCGTCCGCCGCCTCGGCCCGCCGCCGCGCGGACTCGATGTCCGCCAGAGCCGCGCGCTGCGCCTCCTCGGCCCGCTCCGCGGCGGCCCGCAGCACGCGGAGCGCCGTGACGGGGCCGCTCGCGGCCGCCGCCTCGCCCTGCGCGGTCAGGCGCGCGGCCTCCGCCAGCCGCGTGCGGGTCGCGGCGCCGATCGACCAGCGGCCGCGCGCGATCGTCGACTCGACCCCGGCGATGCGGGCGCGCGCCGTCGCCGTCGCCTGCGGCAGCCGCTCCTGGGCGTGGGCGCGGGCGGCCTCGGTCTCGCGCAGAGGGTCCAGCACCCCGTCGAGCGCGCGCTCGGCCTCCGTGAGCGCGCCGAGCACGGCGAGCGGGTCCTGTCCGGCCTCCGCGGACCCGGCACGGTCGCGCGCCCGCCCCGCGGCGGCCACGACCTCCGCGAGGCCCGGCACGTCGAACCGCCGGGCGTCGACGAGGTCGGCGTCGATCTCCGCGACGACCGCGGCGATCGCCTGGGGCGCCGTCCCCAGGTCGGCCGCGCGCCGGTCGAGGGCGTCGAGCACCGCGACCGCGCGGTCGAGCGCCGTCCGAGCCTCGCGGGCGTGCGCCACGGCGGCCGCCCGGTCGGTGTCGATCACCGCCAGGCCGGCGCCCGCCTCGGTGCCCGCGCGCGCCGCGAGCGTCGCCGCGTCGGCGAGCACGCCCGTCACGTCCGCGGTCGCCGACAGCGCGTACCGGGGGCGGATCGCGTCCCACACCGCCCCGGTCTCCCCGGCCCGCACGGCCGCGGCCGTGGCCGCGTCGCGCACCTCCGCCAGGTCCTCGGGCGCGCGCTCGTGCAGCGTCCGGAGCGCCACGAGGGGCTCCCGCTGGGCCGCGAGCACCTGCTCGACCCGCGTGCAGCCGTCGAGGACCGCGTACGCCAGGCTGGTGCGCCGGGCGTCGGTGTCGTGCTCGTCGTCGTCCAGCAGCTGCCGCGACCGGAACGCCTCGGCCAGCAGCTCGCGGGCCTGCGCGAGCGCGGAGGCGAACGGCGCCGCCGCCTCGGCCCCGAACTGCGCCTCGGCGAACGCCACCTCCTGCGCGGCCGCGGCCACGGCGTCGTCGGTGGCGACGAGGGCACGCGAGGACCGCTCGTCGAGCGCGTCCAGCTCCGCAGCGGCGCGGTCCGCCGCGCGGCGGTGCCGCACCACCCGCGCCACCCCGTAGCCGAGCAGCGCCAGCGCGCCGAGGACGAGCAGCACCCGCAGCACGATCGTCCCCGCGCCCGCCGGCGGGTTCGCCGCCCGCTCGTAGCCCTCCGCCGCCGCGACGGCCGCGCCCGCCCAGTCGTCGTCGCGGAGCGCCGGCTCGATGTCGTCCTGCTCCACCCGGGTCAGCGCGTCGTCGGTCAGCGCGATGTCACCGTCGACGGACACCTGGTACCGGCGGTCGTCGACCGCGACGGCCAGCAGGATGTCGTCCCTCCCCAGGCCGGACGCCTCGGCGGTGGCGTCCGCCCACGCGCGGTTTCCCAGGCCGTCGAACGAGTCCACGTAGACGACGAACAGCTGGTACGGCGAGGCCTCCGCCAGCCCGGCGAGCGCGTCGGCGACCCGGGCCTCGTCCGCCGGCGAGAGCACGTCCGCCGGGTCGGTGACGGCCGTGGGGAGGTCGAGCGGCGGGTCCGCGACGGCGGGCGCCGCACCGGGACCGGCGGCGAGCAGGACGGCGGACGCGACGGCGGCGACGGCGGCACCGGCGCGCGCGAGGCGGGCGGGTCGGCGATGGCGGGGCATGCGGGCTCCGGGCGTTCGTGCGGGTGGCGGGCACCACCCGGGTGGGCGACGGCGTCCCCAGTGTGGCGTGCGCGACGGTCGTTTCCCCCTACTCTCGTCGGTGGATCACGACGTCAGCAGGGGGAGAGGCCGTGGGAGAGATCGACACGGCGGCCGTTCGCGCGGCCGCCGGCACCATCGAGTCCGTCGCGAGCACCGTGCGGCAGCACGTCCCTTCGGAGGTGGGCGACATCGCCGCCGCCCTCGCGGGGAGCGCCAGCGCCGGCGCGGGGTCGGCTCTGGCCGCCGCCTGGTCCGACGCCTACACCCGCTGGGCGACGAGCGCCGATGCGCAGGCGGAGTCGATGCGCTCCGCGGCCGGGAGCTGGACGTCGACGAACGACGGCGTCGCCACCCGGTTCGACCGCCTCGGGCCGGTGCCGTCCTGATGGTCTCCCCGTCCCAGCTCGCCTCCTGGCAGCCCGCCCGCCTGTCCGAGATCGCGGAGGCGGTCGTCGGGCACCGCCGCAGCCTCACCGGCCTGCACGACGACCTCGACGCCGGGCGGCCGCCCGCCTCCTGGACCTTCGAGGACGCCACCGCCGCGCGCACCGAGCACGACCGGCTGTCGAGCGCGCTCGCCACCCAGGTCGCCGAGACCACGGGCGTGATCGAGGCGCTCGACGCGGCGGCGACGTCGCTCGCCGCCGCCAAGGAGCTGCTCCAGGGCGCCATGCGCCGCGGCGGCTACAACGGCCTGCACATCGACCACGCGACCGGGGCGGTCAGCATCGCGCGGACCTTCGACGACGAGGACGAGCTCGCCTACGCCCGCACCGTCCAGCAGGAGGTCGCCGAGCAGATCGAGACGGCGCTCGCCGACGCGGCCGCCGCCGACCAGGCCCTCGCCGCCGCGCTCACCGCCGCCGCGACCACCGACGTCAACGACATCGGCAGCCTCGCGGACCAGCAGGCGCTGCTCGACTTCCAGGCCAAGAGCCCGGCGGACCAGGTCCGGTACCTGCTCGACCACCCGGAGGCGTACGCGCTGCTCGGCGAGCACCTGTCGCCCGAGGTCAAGGCGGGGCTGGGCGCCGAGGTGGCCGACGGCCTCGACCGCATGGCCCAGGACCCGCAGGCCTTCGGCGACGCCGACACCGTCGCGCGGTACACCGCGCTGCTCGGCGCGCTCGGCGACGACCCCGACGTCATGGCGCCGATGTACCGGCGGCTGGGCGCGGACGGCCTGCTCGGCACCTACGACGGCCTGGCCTCGTTCATGGGCTTCTCGGACGACCCGAACCTCGCGACGCTCGCCGGCGAGCTCCGCTCCGGCCTCCAGGTCGCGACCCGGGCCGAGGGCTTCGACGGCGAGGCCTTCGGCCAGGAGCTCGTCCAGCTCGCCACCCGCACCGCGGACGGCGACACGATGGACGCCTACTTCGACACCTACCCGAGCAGCCCGCTGCACGCCGCCGTGCTCGACTACCTCATGCGGGACGGCGACTACGGCGAGGACTTCGTCCGCGGGGTGGCCTGGCAGCTCGACGAGTTCGAGCGGACCGTGGACCCGCAGCTCGTGCAGAGCTGGATGCACCACACCGGCGACGGGTCGCCGCTCAACGGGCTCGACGCGGAGCCCGGGTCGCTGCTCGGCCGGACGCCGGACCCCATGGGCGCGACGATGGGGCAGCTCGGGAAGCACCCGGCGCTCGGGCTGGAGTTCTTCTCCGACGGCGACGGCGACGGCGAGGAGCGGGCCGAGTTCTACTTCGCGGAGCGGGACTGGAGCCGCGACGGGTTCCAGGGCATCGCGGAGGCGGCGCTCGGGATCGGTACGGATCCCGCGAACATCGAGAACGCGGGCGAGGACACCGGGATGCTGGTCTCCCGGTTCTTCGACCTGCTGCCGGACAACCCGCGGTTCGACGCCGACCACGCGGCGGCGGGCGCCGAGCCGGTCGCGGACCTCCTCAAGCACTACATGCCGGCGGTGGAGTCGGCCCTGCGCGACGAGGGCAGCGCCGACCTGGGTGCGCGGCTGCGCGACATCGACACCAAGCCGTACCTGGGGTCGTTCACGCACTACCCCGTGCTCGACTTCGACGACCTGGACGGGCTGCTCAAGGTCGCGCTCAGCACCGAGGACGGCATGGCCCGGATCGCCGAGGGCGTGGCCGGCTACCGCCAGGTCCAGCTGACGAACTTCGCGATGCAGCACCCGGACGGCGCCGGGTCCGCCGAGATGGGCACGATCCTGGCGGACAGCGCCCGGCTCGAGGGGCTCATGCAGGGCGCGGTGGGCGCCATCGCCATCGACGGGGCGGTGTCCCGGGACCAGCAGGTGGCGGCGTTCACCGGCCTGGTGTCCGAGGCGGCCGGGCTGCTCCCGGTCCCGTACGCGGACGAGATGGGCGATGTCGTCGGCGACCTGGGCAAGAAGGCCTGGGAGACCGCCTGGGGTCACGTGCAGGAGATCCCCTCGGACCGCATCACGGAGACCTTCGGCAACTACGAGGACAGCACGCGGGCCGAGCAGGCACGGGAGGCCCAGGTCGGCCGCTCCCGCATGGTGATCACCACGTACCTGTCGCTCGCGGAGGCGGGGGTCGTCGAGGTGCCGGAGAACATGCGGGACACCTGGATGCCCGGTGGGCGGCTTATCTCGCTGGAGAGCATCCCGCCCGAGCAGTTCCAGGCGTTCCGCTCGGAGGCGGGTGACGCGCTCGGGCAGGTGCTCGACGTGGCGACGCTGGAGCTCACCTACAAGGACCCGATGACGGCGTGGGAGCCGCGGTGACGCACCGACGGCCGGCACTGGTCGTCGCGGGCGCGGTGGTCGTCGCGGCGCTCGCAGCGTGCTCGGCGGACCCGGTGCTGCTCGACGGGGACGACTTCCCCGGCGTCGAGGAGACGACCCAGAACACCCGGTCGGGCAACGTCCCGGGGCCGACGTGGTGCGACGGCATGGCGGCGGACACCGTCGCCGCGCCGAGCTCGCCCGGGACGGTCCTCGATCTCGGCGACCGCGGGACGGCCGGGGCGGTGATCATCGACCGCTCCGCGGACGGCCTCGGCTCCGACCAGGTCCTCGCGCAGCTCCAGGGACAGGCGGACGCGTGCGCCGACTCCTCCGTGGCCGAGCAGGGCTCGGTCATCGAGCCGCTGACCGGGCTGGGTGACGGGGCGATCGGCTGGACCACCCGGCGCGTCGACGGGGAGTGGGGCGAGTACGTGCTGGTCCCTCTGGACGAGTGGCGGCTGCTCGCGGTCGGGTTCTCGACGACGCAGGACGCGGCACCGGTGGACCTCGACGACCTGGTCGACCGGGCGACGGCGGGCGCCGAGCAGTTCCCGCCCGCGGAGGGCTGACCCCACCCGCCCCGCTACAGTCGCCCCAGCCGGTGCCGCGACGGGGCGACGCCGCGAGCGGGGGTGTGGCGCGTGGACGCGGACGTCATCGTGGTGGGCGGCGGCCTGGCCGGGCTGGTCGCCGCCGACGAGCTGGTGCGGGCCGGCCGCCGGGTGGTGCTCGTCGAGCAGGAGAGCCCGGCGAACCTCGGCGGTCAGGCCTGGTGGTCGTTCGGCGGGATCTTCCTGGTCGACAGCCCGATGCAGCGCCGGTTCGGCGTCCGGGACTCGGTCGACCTGGCGTGGCGGGACTGGCAGGGCACCGCCGGCTGGGACCGGCTCGACGGCGACCTGCCCGAGGACGCCTGGGCCGTGCGCTGGGGCCGGGCGTTCGTCGAGTTCGCCGCCGGGGACGCGCTTCCGTGGCTGCGGGAGCGCGGGGTGCGGTTCACGCCGGTCGTCGGCTGGGCCGAGCGCGGCGACGGCCTGCCGGGCGGGCACGGCAACTCGGTGCCGCGGTTCCACGTGCCGTGGGGGAGCGGGACCGGGATCAGCGAGCCGTTCGCGGACCGGGTGCGGGGGGCGGCGGCGGACGGGCGGCTCACGCTGCGGTTCCGGCACCGGGTGGACGGGCTCGTGCGCACGGAGGGCGCGGTGACCGGTGTGCACGGCGCGGTCCTGGCCGACGACGACGCCCCGCGCGGGATGCGGACCAACCGCGACGTGGTCGGCGACTTCGCGCTCACCGCCCAGGCGGTGGTGCTCGCGACGGGCGGCATCGGCGGCGACCACGACCGGGTGCGCCGCTGGTGGCCCGACCGGCTCGGCACCCCGCCGCGCACGATGCTCACCGGCGTGCCTGCGTCGGTCGACGGCCGGATGCTCGACATCGCCGCCGCCGACGGCGTGCGCCTGGTGAACCGGGACCGGATGTGGCACTACACCGAGGGCATCGCGAACTGGGCGCCGGTGTGGCCGGGGCACGGCATCCGGATCCTGCCCGGCCCGTCGTCGCTGTGGTTCGACGCGCTGGGCCGTCGGCTGCCGCCGCCCGGGCTGCCCGGGCACGACACCGTCGGGACGCTCCGCCTGCTCCGCGCCGACCCCGACCTGCAGCCGTACGACCACTCCTGGTTCGTGCTCACCCAGAAGGTGATCGAGAAGGAGTTCGCTCTGTCCGGCTCCGAGCAGAACCCCGACATCACCCGGCGCGACTACCGGCTGCTGCTCCGGACCCGGCTCGGCCGCGGAGCGCCCGGGCCCGTCGAGGCGTTCAAGGAGCGCGGGGAGGACTTCGTCGTCGCGGGGACGCTGCGTGAGCTCGTGGCGGGGATGAACGCGCTGACCGCGGAGCCGCTGCTCGACCCCGCCGGGATCGAGCGCCAGGTCCGGGAGCGGGACGGGCAGCTGACGAACCCGTTCGCGAAGGACGCGCAGGTGCAGAGCATCCGGAACGCGCGGCGGTACCGCGGCGACCGGCTGCTGCGGGTCGCCCGGCCGCACCGGGTGCTGGACCCGGACGCGGGACCGC
The DNA here is from genome assembly GCF_019265565.1 of Cellulomonas sp. PS-H5. Taxonomy (NCBI): domain Bacteria; kingdom Bacillati; phylum Actinomycetota; class Actinomycetes; order Micrococcales; family Cellulomonadaceae; genus Cellulomonas; species Cellulomonas sp. PS-H5. The sequence continues at coordinate 26,871 of NZ_JAHVCI010000029.1, read as the reverse complement.
TGATCGGGGTGCGGCTGCGGGTGATCACCCGCAAGACGCTCGGGGGGATCCAGACCGACCTCGACGGCCGGGCGCTCGGGACGGACGGCGCGCCGGTGCCCGGGCTGTACGCGGCAGGGGAGGCGGCCGGGTTCGGCGGCGGCGGCGCGCACGGGTACCGGGCGCTGGAGGGGACCTTCCTCGGCGGGTGCCTGCTGACCGGCCGCACCGCGGGGAGGGCGGCGGCGGCTGCGCTCTGACCGCGCAGCGTCCGGGTCGCTGCCACCTACACGTGGCCGGCGCCCCAGGTGGCGGCCTGAGCGGACCCCTCAACGCCCCCCGACCCTTCCGGCTGAGTGGTGCGACCGCCGTAGCGTCGACGACGTCGCGGCGTGCCGGTGACACGATCCGGCGCCGCACGACGAAGGGAGTGGGGGAACGTGCGGAGGCTGGTGTCGCGGGTGGTCGCTGCGGCGATCGCGCTGACGGTCGGGGGCGTGCTCGGCGCCGGCGCGCTCGGCGCGTCGAGCGCCCTGCCGACCGCGGGCGTCGACCTGCGCGCGGGGGCCGGCGGCCGTGTGGCGGTGCCCGTCCCGGCACCCGGCGGCTCCTCGACGTTCCACATCACCGCGCGCCCGGTGCCCGGCGCGCCCTCCGCCCTCACGCTCGTGCTGGAGGAGGCCGCCGGGCCCGCCGACGCGCACCTCGAGCTCACCCTGAGCGACGACACCGGCGCGGTGCTGGCCGCGGGTAGCACGCAGGGCCTGCGCGGCGCCCGGGTGGCGCTCGGACCGGTGGGGGACGAGCCGGTGACGGTGCACGGCACCGCGACCCTGCCCGACTCGGCGCCCGCGACGTCGGCGGGCGGCACGGTCGCGCTCGGGGTGCGGCTCGCCGCCGCCCCCGACGGCGCCCGGTGGTCGCCCGGCACCGGGGACCACGCCCCGGGCGGGAACGGCACCGGGGCCTCGGCGCGCGTGGTCCGCACCGTGCCGACGCTGCCGGTGGCCCGCCCGGTCACGAGCACCTGATCCGACACGACCCGAGGAGACGCCCGTGCGCCACCTGCGCGAGGAGCCCGTCGAGCTCGCCCTGGCCGCTCCGGTCCGGGCCATCGGCGACACCCACGGGCTGCCCGGCGGCACGGTCTGGGAGCCGAAGTGGGACGGCATGCGGGTGCTGGCGCTCGCGGACGGCGCCGCGACCGCCCTGCGCTCCCGGCACGGCGAGGACCTCACCCTGGCGTTCCCCGAGGTGGTCGCCGCGGTCGCGGCGCACGTCCCGGCGGGCACCGTGCTGGACGGCGAGCTCGCGGTGCGCCGGGGCGGGCGGCTGGACTTCGGGGCGCTGCAGCACCGGCTCGCGACCAGGCGGGCGGCGGGGTACGCAGCGCGGCACGCCCCGGCGGAGTACCTCGCGTTCGACCTGCTGGTGCGCGAGCACGTCGACGTGCGGGAGCAGCCGTTCCTGGACCGACGGCGCGCGCTCGCCGAGCTCGGGGCGTCCTGGCCGGACGCCCTGCTGCTGTCGCCGCTGACCGCGGACGCCGACGTGGCGGCCGGCTGGTTCCGCGACCTCGCGGGCACCGGCGTGGACGGGCTCGTCGCCAAGGGCCTCGACCAGCCGTACCGCGGCGGGGTCCGCCGCGACTGGCTCAAGGTCAAGCACCGCTCGGCCGTCGACCTCGTGGCGACCGCCGTGACCGGACCGGTGGACCAGCCGGACGCCGTCCTCCTCGCACTCCCCGCGGGAGGGGAGCTGGTGCCCGTCGGTCGCTCGGGGTCGGTCGGCGCCGTCGCGGCCCTGGGGCTCGCACGGGTCCTGACGCCTGTGCCGAGCGGCGGCGCGCCCGCCGATCCGGGGCCCTCCGTGGCGACGGCGATCGTCCCGTTGGTCGTCGAGGTCTCGGCGGACCTGCGCTGGTCCCGCGGCGCCCTCGCCCGGCCGGCGCAGTTCCTGCGCGCGCGACCCGAGCTGCACCCGGACGAGGTGGACCCGGAACCCGCCGGGAGCCCCCACGCCTGACCGCGAGCCCCGACCTCACCCGTCCGAACGAAATCGGACGAAACGCCACATATCCGGAGGAAAGCGGGCGTACAGTTCGCGCGTGGCCCGAATGCCGGACGACCCCAGCGGTCTCGCCCTGGCGCGCCCCGTCCCCGGGCTCGACGACACTGTCGGCCTGCCCGGCGGCACCGCGTGGGAGCCGAAGTGGGACGGCATGCGGCTGCTCGCGCTCGCCGACGGCCCGCGGACCCTGCTCCGCTCCCGGCACGGCGCCGACCTGACGCACGACTTCCCCGAGGTGACGGACGCGGTGGCCCGGCTCGTGCCCGCGGGCACCGTGCTGGACGGCGAGCTCGTCGTCCGCAGCGCCGGACAGGTCGACTTCGGTGCCCTGCAGCGCCGGGCCGGCGCCGCGCAGCCGGGCGCGTTCGCCGCCACCCTGCCGGGCGAGTTCATCGTGTTCGACGTCATCCAGCGCGAGCACGTGGACCTCCGGCCGCAGCCCTTCATCGAGCGGCGCATCGCCCTCGAGGAGCTCGCCGCCGCTTGGGTCGGCCCGTTGTCCACCTCGCCGCTCACCGGCGACGCCGGTCTGGCCGCGCGCTGGTTCCGGGACCTCGCGGGGCTGGGCGTCGACGGCCTCGTCGCGAAGGGTCTCGACCAGCCCTACCGACCCGGCACCCGCGAGTGGCGCAAGGTCAAGCACCGCTCCGTCGTCGACCTCGTGGCCACGGCCGTCACCGGGTCCGCAGCGCAGCCGGGCGCCCTGCTGCTCGCGCTGCCCGTCGACGGCGAGCTGGTGCCCGTCGGGCGGTCGGGCTCGCTCGGGCTCGCGGCGGGGCTCGCGCTCGGGCGGCTCGTCACCCCGCTCGGCCCGCCCGGCGGCGCGACGTCGGCCATCGCGACCCGGATCGCCCCGCTGGTCGTCGAGGTGTCCGCCGACGTGCCGTGGGCCGACGGCGCCCTGGCGCGGCCGGCGCAGTTCCTGCGGGCGCGGCCGGAGCTGCACCCGGTCGAGGTGGCGGCGGGCGCCGTGCTCGTGGGCTGCGGCTGACTCAGCCCGCGTCGGGCAGCGAGCGGGATCGCCGCTCGGCCGCGACCAGCCCGAGCACGACCGCCGCGCCCACCGCGAACGCCGCCACGGCCAGGCCGACCTGGTCGCCCGGCGCCAGCAACGTCCGGTCATCGTCCTGCCACGGCCACAGCGCGCGCAGCGCCCCGGCCATCACGCCGGAGAGCAGCACCAGCGTCGGGCGCCGCTTGTGCTCCAGCAGCCACTGCAGCGCCTTCACGAAGCACGCGAGGCCGAGGACGATCCCGGCGAGGAACACGGCGACGTAGCCCCAGTCCCGGTCGTTCAGCGCCGCGAGCGTGGGCTGGTACAGCCCGAACGTCAGCAGAAGGAACGACCCGGACGTCCCGGGCAGCGCCAGCGCGCACGCGGCGACGGCCGCGGCGACCAGCACCACCGGGTAGGTGGGGCTCAGGTGCTGCGGCGGCAGCCCGACGAGCAGGAACACCGCGGCTGCGACGACCAGCGCCCGCGTCACCTCGCCCGCCGACCACCGCGCGCCGGCCATCCGCACCGGCACCACCAGTGCCGCCGCCGTCATGCCGAGGAACAGGCCGTAGAGAGGGACGGGGTGCTCCTCCAGCAGCGGCGCGATGAACCGCACCGTGATCAGCAGCCCCGGCACCATGCCGATGAGCAACGGCACGATGACCGACCACCGCACCTTCCGGAGCTCCGCGCGGGCGCGGACGCGGTCGGTCGCGGCCAGGCGCAGCGCGGAGATCGCGTGCCCGGCGCCGGTGACGGCGGTCTCGTAGACGCCGGTGACCAGGGCGACGGTGCCGCCGCTGATGCCGGGCAGGGCCTCGGCGGCGCCGACGAGGGCGCCACGGGTCAGGGACCAGGGGGTCGAGGCGGAGCGGGACGTGGTGGCGGCGGGGGCGTCGTCAGGCACCCGGCGACGGTACGTGGCGTGGGGGCGCCGAGGCCAGGCGGCGGGGTACCTACGCAACGTGCGCGGGGGCCGTCCCCGGCCGGGTGTGGCCGGGCGCACGTCGGTCCGGTTTGGGCAAGGGGCGGTGCGACCTGTACTCTCTTTAACGGCCCTCCGGGGCCGATGCGCCCGTAGCTCAATGGATAGAGCATCTGACTACGGATCAGAAGGTTGGGGGTTCGAGTCCCTCCGGGCGCACAGCGCAGAGCCCCTGTCCGACATCGTCGGGCGGGGGCTTCCTGCTTGCCCGTACGCGATCCACCGGTACGGCACGCCGGTCCTCAGCGCCCACATCTTGATGAACGCGGCCCGCGGCGGCGCGCCCTTGTCGTGAGACCACCGGCTGCAGGTCTCACCCGCGGCGCCGCGCAGAAGCGCTACGGCGACGACCGACTGCTGTAACTAGCCACCCCTCCGTGCGCTCATCCTGAGTACTCGAAGAGCGTGAGAGTTTTGTCCACAGATGTGTCCACAGGCCACGCCCGGAGGCCATTTGTGGCGCTGACCTGCGGCCTCGTCCTCTGCAAACTACACGCGTGTAAGTCCAATCCCTGTGGTCACTTATAGAAGTCTGTCGGTCGATCTAGGATGGCACCAGCACCTCGCCTGAACTTCTGTCACGCAGTACTAGGACCCGCTGTACGAGGGCCCTCAAGACCTCGGCAGAGGAGAGGGGGGAGGTGGTGGCGATGCCCAGACAACCGCCTAGGCACCGTCGAAGACGCGAGGCCTCAGAGACGCGAACGACCGGCAGAACGGGGAAGGTGGCAGCCTTCGTGATCCCGTTCGTACCGGTCGTCGTGGAGGTACTTCGCGTCGTGCGTGAACTCGTGAGCTGAGTCCGCAACCGCGAGGCGTTCCCGTCGGTGCCCTACGGTGCCGACGGGGCCGTCTCCGCGGCATACGCCGGGGAAATGTCCCTGGTATCAGGATGCTAGCACCGCAGCGTGCTAGGCGTACGCGGCCGCCTGCGGGAAATGTAGAGCGTCTTGCCTGCGGAATGACAGCCTCGGGGAGCTGCCCCGGGAGCCTCCCGGCGGACCTGCGACCAGCAATTTCACGCGACGTCGCGCCTGCCGCCCGCCAGGTCCCTCGCAGCGAGTCGCCCGCGGGGCTCCTAGCTGCTCGCCTCACCTCGAGCGGTGGACGAGTGCGGTCGACTACCTCGACACCACGTCGCCGACGCGGCTCCACGACATCCTCACAACGCTGCGCCGACCGGGTGAAGAGCGAGTCGTTCGCACACGCGGTTGCCTTTGTCCCATCTACGTTCTGCTCGCTGCCGAACTGTGAACAGTCTGTGCAGTAGCGCGAGGTGGTCGCGCGTGTCTGTCAGGTTCTGCCTGACTCGGGTGAGAGAGGCCCGCGCGTGGCTGCTCTGCAGATTGCCTTCGGCACCACTGACGCCTGGCGTCGTCGTGTTCCGCTCGTTGCGATCGCTGTCGCGGGCGCACTCTGCGCGTCCGGACTGCCTGCAGTCGCGACACCCCCGACACCGGCAGCGCCGACCGTGGAGGAGAACGCCACCTCCTCCGAGCCGCTGACCGCGCCCGACGCCGTCTCCGCCGCTGCGATCGCGCGCCTGGAGGGCCGGCCGGTCGAGGTCCTGGCCGAACGCACCGAGTCCAGCTCCGTGTTCGTCCTGCCCGACGGGACGAAGGCTTCGGGCATGGGCGCCGGACCGGTGTGGGTGCGGCAGGGCGGCGACGGCACGAGGGACGAGGACTGGGCGCAGGTCGACCTGTCGCTGCATGTCGCAGAGGACGGCTCAGTTCGCCCAGTCGCGCACAGCGGTGACCTGGTGCTCGCCGGCGCGACCGACGCGCCCGCGGACGGTGCCCCCGTCGACCTGGCGACGGTCACCGACCCGGCAACAGGCGTCAGTACCTCGGTGCAGTGGGACGGCGCATTGCCCGAGCCGCAGCTTTCCGGTCGTCGCGCGACATACGCGGATGTGCAGCCCGGCGTAGACCTGGTCCTCGAGGCGACCAGCACCGGGTTCCAGGAGTTCTTCGTCGTCGAGGAACGCCCGCAGCCCGGCGCAGACCTCACGTTTCCGCTGACCGTCACCGCGGAAGGAGCAGCCCTCCAGACCGCCGAGGATGGAGCGATCGAGGTCGTCGCCAGCGGCGAGGTCGTCGCCAAGGCCGCCGAGCCGATGATGTGGGACGCCGACAGCGACCAAGGTCGTGCGTTCCCGATCACCCAGGCCCGGCCGAACGAGGCCGAGGACACCCAGGTGCTCTCGCCGATGCCCGCCTGGGTTCTCGAACCTGATCACGGGGCCGCGTCGTCTGACACCGACAGCGTCGCCCGAGCCGCAGCCGAGGCCGAGACCGCCGCCCCGGTCGAGCCAGTCGGCGACCTGACGATCGACCCGCTCGCCCAAGCCGTCGAGGTCGAGCGCACGATCAGTCAGCCCACCACGGACGTCGCCGAGGTCGCCCTCGCACCGCAGGAGGAGTTCCTCCAGGACCCCGAGACGGTGTACCCGGTCGTCATCGACCCGGACATCAACCTCAACTGGGGATTCGACACCTACGTCCTCAAGGGCTACTCGGACAACCGCTCCGAGGAGTACGAACTGCGCGCCGGCACCTACAACGGCGGCACGAACGTCGCCCGCTCATACATCCACTTCCCGATGGGGCAGTTCGCCGGGGCCACCGTCACCAACGCCCGCCTCGAGCTCTTCAACTACTACTCGTGGTCCTGCCAGGCACGGAACTGGCAGGTCTGGAACGTCTACGCCGCCAGCGCCGCCAGCACGTGGGCGAACATGCCCGGCTGGGCGACCCACTACGCGACGAGCTCCGAGACGCACGGGTACTCCAGTGCCTGCGGAGGAGCCTGGTCCAACGCCAACATCACCAGCTTCGCCCAGATGTGGGCGGCCACCAACGAGACCGAGGGCCACGTCGGGATCAAGGCCGAGTCCGAGACCGACAACTACGGGTGGAAGCGGTTCTACTCCTCCAACAACGGCTCCTACATCCCGTCGATCTGGGTCACCTACAACCACACGCCCAACGCACCGACCGGTCTGACCGTCTCCAACGCGACCACCAGCGGAGCGACGGGGACCTGGACCAACGTCGCGACCCCGACGCTCAGCGCCACGCTGACCGACCGGAACGGTGGCACGGTCAACGGCAACTTCACCGTCAAGCGCGCAGACAACGGCACCACCGTCTACTCGGGTGCTGCGAACGGGCTGCTCAGCGGTGCTGTCGGCTCGGTGAAGACGTCCGCCTTGGCCGACGGGCAGAAGTACACCGTGACGGCTCGCGTCAGCGACAACATCGTCGAAGGACCTCCCGCCTCACTGACGTTCGGCGTCGACACGACAAAGCCACTGGCGCCCCGCATCACGTCGACCGACTACCCGGACGACAACACCTGGCACGGCGCTGAGAACACCGCCGGCAACTTCACGATCACACCGGCCGCGATCGACGGCAGTCTGACCACCTACATCTGGGGCCTGGACAAGGTCCCAGACCCCGCCCAGAAGGTGACCGCATCGGCCACGGGAGCCGCCTCCAAGCTCACCGTCACGCCGACCACCGCCGGCCGCCACGTCCTCCAGCTCCAGGCCCTCGACCGCGCCGGCAACGCCTCCGGCGTGCTCAAGTACGCGTTCAACGTCGGCCGTGCAGGAATCGTCACCCCGGACGACGGGTCACGGGTCGTGCGCCGTACGAGGCTCCACGTCACCGGCGAGGACGTGTTCACCTACGTGAAGTTCCAGTGGCGTCGCGGGCCGGACTCCCCGGCTGCCGACATCAAGAACATCCCGACCGCCCAGCTCCAGACCTCCACCGGAGTCTCCTGGCAGGACGTCGCGACCGGCGGATGGGCACCGCTGCCCCGCGGGAACAGCGCCTACACGGCGTGGGACGTCGGCGCCACGCTCGGATCCGTCGGCGGGCCCATCCAGGTCCGCGCGGTGACAGCAACCTCCAGCGCCGGCGCAGGTGCCTACAACACCGGATGGATCACGCTCACCGTCGACTCCGACGCGTCGGGAGCCGCCACAGCCGAGATCGGACCGGGCAACGTCAACCTCCTCACCGGAGAACACACGCTTTCCGTCACCGACGTCGAAGAGTTCGGCCTGTCAGTCGTCCGCACGGCGTCGTCCCGCGACACCGACAGCGGGTACGAACTCCAGGCCGACAAGGTGACCCAAGCGCACTCCGAGGCGACGTCCATCACCGGCGTCGTCGCGGGCAACTCCACCGTCTCAGTCGACACCACCCGATTCCACGACGGCACCAGCTCGTTCAAGGTGACGCCGAACGGGACCTCCGTCGACAGCTACATCGCCCTGGGCGCCGACGGTGGATCCATGGCGCTCGGGATGCTGCCCGGCCGGACCTACCGCGTGTCCACGTGGGTCTACGTCCCCTCGGCGACGACGCTCACGCCGGGCAGCCCCCGGGGCCTGAGCCTCCAGCTGTTCTCTCGCACCGGAGCCGCGGCCTGGGCAGAACCATCAACGCGAGGCGCCGCGTCCGCGAAGCCGACGATGACCAACGCGTGGCAGCAGCTCAGCATGGACGTCACCATCCCCGCGGGCACGACCGAAGCGTTCCTGCGCCTTTACAACGGGAACAGTGCGGCTGCGAAGCCTGTCTACTTCGACGACATCACCGTCAACGAGCTGTGGGCACCCTTCGGCAAGCAGTGGGCATCAGGCACGACCGACTCCAGCGCAGGCACCGCATACACACGGATCTCGCGCCCCTACCCGGACGTCGCCGCGGTACACCTCACCGGCGGGGGAGAGATCTGGTTCACCTCGGGTGACGGTCAGAAGTGGTGGCCCGAGCCGGGTGCGCAAGACCTCTCCCTCAAGGCGGTCAGCGCCACGAGCTGGCGGCTGACCGAGATCGACGGCACCACAACAGACTTCGCCAAGAACGGCGGTAGCGGGGACTTCCCCGTCACGGTCTCCACCGCGCCGGCCGCCAGCGGCGCTGCCCGACACGTCTACGACACATCATTCCCCGGCCAATCCCGACTGATCCGAATCATCGCCCCCATCGAAGACGGCGTGGACGGCTGGCCCGCCAACGCTCAGGCCTGCAACCCGACCGGCAACACCCCACCCGCGCGAGGGTGCGAAGTCCTCGACATCAAGTACGCAATCACGAGCACCGCCAACGCCACCACGAACGGGAACGTCGCCGGTCAAGTCGAGAGCATGAGTCTGTGGGGCACTGATCCCGCTACTGGGGTCGTGGCCTCCGTGCCGGTCGCGCGCTACCTGTACGACGGGAGCGGGCGACTTGTGAAGGTGTGGGACCCCAGAATCGGCTCATCCACCTCGTCGGGACCCGGTCCCGGCGCTCTTGTGACGAGCTACACCTACGACACTGCCACTGGCCGGCTTACTTCTGCTGCAGCCCCGGGTGAGGAGGCCTATCGCTTCGAGTACGGCCGTGCGGGCGGGACGACGTCGGGCGCCGGCGACTTCATTGACGCGTCGAGCGGCAGGTTGCTCACCGTCACGCGGCGCTCGCTCGTCGAGGGGACGACCGGTACATGGGGACCCGACAACATCAGTCGAGTGGTCTATGACGTGCCCCTCACCCGCAGCGCGGGAGGCCCTTACGATCTTGACCCGGCATCCCTCGCTTCGTGGGCGCAGCAAAATGGCCCGACTGACGCCACCGCCGTATTCGGTCCGCAGGACGAGGTCCCGGTCAGCACGGCCACGTCCACCATCCCCGGAGCGGACGGTTACCGGGGCGCGACGGTGCACTACCTCGACGCGAGCGGGCTGGAGGTAAACACGGCCACACCTGCGGGCGCTGATGCGCCCGTCGAGGGCTACATCGACACGACCGAGTACGACAACCAAGGAAAGGTCGTGCGCACACTCGACGCGACCAACCGTTTGCTCGCACTCGGCAAACTTGAGGAAAGCGCGGACGTCGCGTCGTGGGGGCTGCCGAGCACCGACTCCTCATACGTCGCGCAGTTGGTTGACTCGCGAACGACGTACACGCAGGACGGCCTCGATGTCGTGAGTGAACGAGGACCCGCGCAGCGCCTGGCCTTAGCGAACGACGCGAACGCAGTCGTCACGATGCACGCGATAACGCGCTACTCGTATGACGAGGGCGCTCCTGACGGAATGAAGTACCACCTCCCGACCACCGTGACCGCAGGAGGGCTTCTGGTCGGTGCGGACATCGACGGCGGCGCGGTGCAGGACCCAGTCGTTACGGTCAATGACTACAATCCGGTGGACGGTTCTGCTGCACTCAGCCCCCAGTCGGGATGGGTGCACAAACAGCCGACGCGAGTGATCGTGAACCCTGGCCGTGCTGACGAGCTCAGATCGTCGGTCCTCTACGACCCGTTCGGACGACCGCTGAAGTCGGTCAAGCCGGGGTCGAGCGGCAATGACGCAGCCACGACTCTCACGGTTCTCTACTCAGCGTCGCCGAACGCCTCCGAGCCAGCGTGCGGGGGGCGGCCGGAGTGGGCGGGACAACCATGTGTCACGCGCGCCGCGGGTGCCGTCACTGGCCACGACGCGAGCCGCATGTCCACCGTCCTGCCAGAGAAGCGAGTTCTCGGTTACAACCGTTTCGGGTCGCCCACCGTGGTGACGGAGACGGCGAGCGGGCCTGTTGACGGATCTGTCGCGAGCGTCACCCGGACGACGACAACGACATACGACGCAGCAGACCGTGTCATCGCGGTGGCGGTCTCGGCGACAGGTGGTGCTGCCGGGACCGCGATCGAGCGGACAGGAACGGTCTATGACGCCCTGACGGGCGATGTGCTCGAGACGACCTCGCTCGACAGCAACGGGGCCGTCACGGCATCGATCCGCCGGTCGTTCGATGAACTGGGTCGTTTGACGAGCTACACCGACGCTGACGGGGCGACAACGACGACGACGTACGACCGTTTCGGAGCGACCACCGCATCGACTCAGGTGATCGCCGGTCGAACCCTCACGACTACCTACGAATACGACCGGGAGATTGAACCCCGGGGTTTTGTCACCTCAGTCACCGACCCAGTCGCAGGGGAGATCAGCGCCACCTGGGGCCCGGATGGCCAGATGGAGTCGGAGATCCTTCCGGGTGGCATCGAACTCGAGATCGACTATGACGCTGCGCGCGTTCCGGTCTCACGCACCTATCGCAAGCTCGCACAGCCCTTCTCGGAGGATCAAGCCAGCAATATCATCTGGGCCGACACGGTGGTGGAAAACCACCGAGGGCAGTGGATTCGGCACGAGGCGAGTACTGGAACTTTGAATTACGCGTACGACGGGCTCGGGCGCCTCATCACCGTTAACGACACGGAAGCCGCGACGGCATCGTGCACCACTCGTGTCTACGGCTTCGCGGGATCCGATCGCTCGACTCGCACTCAGTTCGCTACTGCCACGGGCGATCCCGGCGCAACCTGCCCAACTGCGACTCCGGAAACAATCGTTGCCTACGACTCGGCTGATCGCCTCCAGGGCATTGCCGGCCAGGATGCGCAATGGTCTTATGACCCATTCGGACGGGTCACGGCGCTGCCGATCGGCTCCGCATTGCTCCGCAACGAGTTCTATGTCAACGACTTGGTGCGGTCCCAGACGATCGAGGGAGAAAGCCGCCAGACGTGGTCGCTGGATCCGACGCAGCGACGGACGACCATGCTTCGCGAGAAGTGGAATGGCGGAAGCTGGGTGGAGGAAATCACCTCGACATCGCACTATGCGAATGATTCGGACGAGCCGACCTGGATCGCCGAGGATGCGACCTTGGCGACGGATGTCACACGAATGGTGAGCGGACTAGAGGGCGACCTTGCGGTCACAACCGACCTCGAGGGTGGTCGAGTAATCCAGCTGGTCGATCTGCATGGAGATGTCGTCGGAACTGTCCCGGTTGCTGATGGTGCTGCCGCAGCCACGTGGTCCGAGATCCGATTCATGCGATCTGACGAGTTCGGCAACCCCCTGCCCATGAGCGGGGCTGCTGATGCGAATTCTCCTCCCGCCAGATATGGTTGGCTGGGCGCTGCTCAGCGATCGAGCGAGGCTCTTGGTGGAGTCATCCTGATGGGCGTCCGGCTATACCTGCCGGCGGCGGGCTTGTTCCTTTCACCCGACCCGGTGGCGGGTGGATCCGCGAACGCGTACGACTATTGCAACGCGGATCCTGTGAATTGCACAGATCTGGACGGCACATTCTCCTTCAAGTCGATCATTTCTGCTGTCGCTGTCGTAGGTGAGGTCGCCTCGCTCGTGCCGGGGCCGATCGGAGCGGCGGCCGCGGGTATCTCCGCCGTGGCATACGCCGCAAAGGGCGACCGCTCGAAGGCGCTGGAAATGGGCGTCACCGCCGTTGCCCAGTTGGTAGGTGCAGGTCCAGTCGTCCGCGTCGCGGCCCGGGTGGTGTCGACGGCCCGCGCGACGGGGCAGGTGGCCATGCGTGCTGCCCCCCGTGTAGCGCGCGCAGCCGCCGGGCGGGCCGCGAACATCGCGCGACGGACGTGCAACAGCTTTGTCCCAGGCACGCTCGTAACAATGGCCGACGGCAGCCTGGTGCCGATCGAGAGCGTTCAGGCCGGTGATCTCGTGCTCACGCAGGACCCGGAGACGGGCGCGCGCGGGAGCCAGCCGGTCCTCACTCCTATCGTCGGAGTGGGGACCAAGCACCTCATCGCGGTCCAGACCGAGGGGTCAAGCTGGATCGCGACCGCCTTCCACCCTGTTTGGGTGAATGAAACAGGCTGGGTGGATTCGGAAGATCTCCGTGTCGGAGACCACCTGCGGACGGAGCAGGGGAACGCCACGCCGGTGATCGCCGTGCAGGACCTAGGGGCGCTCGACGCTCAAACGGTGTTCAACCTCGCGGTTTCGGACGATCACACCTTCTTCGTCCAGGGGCCTAACAGCAACGAGTCGGTTCTCGTGCACAACGCTCGCAGTTGCGGGATCGCGAAGTTCGATGTGCCGAAGAAGTCTGGAATTTACATACTTCATTACAGTGACGGCAGAGCCCCGTATGTTGGGCGTTCGGTTAACATGCATCGACGTGTCCACCGCCACGCCGCGACGAGCCGAGGTGGGTTCACCCGGGTAGAGGTGCGCCGCGTCAGGGCGCCTTGGCTGCCAGTGGCCGAACTCGCACAGTGGAGGCGACTCGGAGGCGCGGCGGGCACCTCCAACAAGATCAGGCCGTCTATCCCGCGGGCACGATGAGTAAGGATGTTCGAGTGCACGGAGTAGCCATCAGCCGGCCCGACGGGCGAGTGTGGGCGGACGTGACCACGGCGTGGTCCGCCGAGGTGCTGGCGATGCTCGAAGACCACGGTGTCGAGGCTCTGGGGCTCGGCGCGGACTCCGAGGTCAAGGATGATCGCGGACTCGCCGGGCTCGAGCGCCTGACCTCGTTGCGCGTGCTCCACCTGGACTGGGCGCGGGTTCCAGCGATTCCCGAGGCGGCCTTGCAGCGGCTCGAGGACTTGTCGGTCATCGGGCGCAGTGGGCACAAGATCTCCGTCGAGAGCATCCCTCGGCTCCGGTCCCTTGAGTACCGCCCCGGGCGCGTGGTGGGCGCGCTCGCCGAGCTGCCGGACCTTGAGGCCGTGGTGACCAGAGGGATGCCCGAAGGTGGCTTCGGTGCGTTCGACTCCTGTGCAGCGCTCCGTGTCGTCCGCATGAACGGCCGAGGGGTCACGACGCTCGCCTGCGACGCGCCGCCGAGAGCGGTGGTGAGCGTCATCCTGTCGGGGATCGCGCTCTCCACGTTGGACGGGATCGGGAGTCTTCCGGTGATCAACGACCTCACCGTCGAGGGGGGTCGCGCTGCGGCAGGTCTGACGCTCGACCTCGCGCCGCTGCGGTCCGCTCCGAGCCTTCGCGTGTTCGCGGCGAGCGGTTACGGCGCCTACGAGGCGGTGGACTCGGTGGAGGGCACGCTGGAAGGTCTCTATCTCGGAGATCGATAGCTGGCGACCACCGCTGCGTACACCGACCGCGCCACCGCCACGACCGACGTCTTCCGGACCCCCACCACCAGGTTCGTCCCCCAGGTGACCTACCTCAACGGCACGTTCACCGCCGTGCAGGACGACGGGACGCTGGCGATCTGGGGCTTCCGCGGCAACGGGCTGTCGGGAACCGGGGCCACCACCGTCGCCGCGAACGCCCCGGTCACGCTGCTCACGCTGCCGTCCGACGACCACCCCGACGGCGCGCGGCGGGTCGTCCGGACCGCGGGCACCAGCCTGGACAACTTCTACCCGACGAACGTCGCGTACACCGGCATCGCGGCGCTGTCCGACGATGGCCGGGTCTACACCTGGGGCGGCAACCAGTCCAACAACGTGATGGGCCGGCCGAGCACCACCGTCCCGTTCACCCAGCCGGGCCAGGTCGACATCCCGGGCACGGTCGTGGACCTGAAGTCCTCGTCCGGCGTGTTCATGGCGCTCACCGACACCGGCGACGTCTACACCTGGGGCTACGCGCAGGCCCGCGGCATCACGGGCCAGGGCGGTGCGTCCACCTCGAGCGCGACACCGACCCGGATCCTCACCGGCGTGCACTCGATCGGCGCCGGCATGTGGAACGGCTGGGCGATCCGGGGGAACACCGACCCCGCCGACCCGCTCAGCGGCGTGCTGTGGTGGGGGTTCTCGAACGCCGCCGGCACCCTGGCCGGTGCTCCTGGCGGCGACAACACGACCGCCAACGCGAACAGCCCGATCCAGTCCGCCACCCTGTCCACGTACACCACCTCGGGCTGCGAGGCCGTGGGCGTCGTGGCGAACTCCCCGGAGGACACCTGCGGCATCTGCTCGCTGACCGGGCACTACTACGGCAACCAGGCGATTCTCGCGGACGGGACCGTGCTCGGCTGGGGCAACGCGAGCTTCTGGGGCACCGGCCGGGCGAGCGGCACCGCCGCCGTGAACAACACGCCGACCCCGGTCGAGATGCCGATCGGGGCGCGGATGATCGCCCCCACCGTGGACTACGTCCTCGCCCTCGACACCGAGGGCTACGCGTGGGTCTGGGGCCGGTACACGCTGGCCGGCGGCCTGGACCCGGCCACCGGCGGCGCGTCGACGACCAACCCGACGCTGCCAACGCGGCTCGACTCGCTCGGGGTGGTCGAGTCCGTCGCGGGGACGGGGTACACGGGCGCGGCGGTGCGCGCCGACGGGTCCATCGCGCTGTGGGGCGGCGGTCAGCAGGGCGCGCGCAACAACACGAACTCGCTGGTGCGGAACGGCTTCGCCACCACGACCACGCCCACCGGGTCGAACCAGGGCCTGACGGACCTGGTCATGCCGGGCACCGTGGCGGCGACCTCATGACGCCGCGCGGGGCGGGGGACGTCACGGGCGCGCGGCTGCCGGTGCGGCAGCGGCTGGCGACGCTGGCGGTGTTCGCGCTGGTCCTCGTCGCGGGGACGGTCGCCACGGCGGCCGCGTTCACCGACGCCGCGCACCTCGACCTCGGCACCGCGGGCATCGGCTCGGCCGACCCGTTCGCGATCGTGCTGGTCGACGCGGGCGGCCTCGCGCACGACGCCGAGCCGGGCACGCCGATGCCGGTCGACGTCCCGGACCGGGACGCCCTGGTCCCGGGCCGGACCGTGCAGGCCGAGGTGCGGGTGGCGTCGAACCACCCGGCGCTCGCGGCCGACGTGCGGGCCACGGTGGCGGGGGAGCCGGTGGCGGGCACCCCCGACGTCACCCCCTACCTGCGCATCACCGTGCTCGGGCCGGGCGGCGTGGTGCTGCTCGGGAGCGGGGCGGACGCCCCGGAGGGCGGGGCCGTGCTCGGCACCCCCGCCGACCTCGGCGTGCTGGCCGCCCGGGGCGCCGGACCCGTCGGGGACGGGCAACCGTGGACCGCCGGCGCGGCGGGGTCGGACACCACCCTGACGATCCTCGTGCACTACCTCGACGACTCGGCCACGACCGCGCTCAACGGCGGGCAGGCCCGTCTGACGGTGCGGTTCGACGCGACGTCCGTGGCGGTGGCGTGACCACCCGGCCCGCGCCGCGGGCGCTGCTCGCCGCCCAGCGGGTGCTGCTGGACGTGGCCGCCGTCGTCGGGGTGGTCAGCCTGCTCGCCGTCGCGGCGTGCCTCCTGCTCGGCGTGCGACCGGCGATCGTGCTGTCCGGCTCGATGTCGCCCGCCATCCCGGTCGGCGCGCTCACCTTGGCCCGCACGGTGCCCGCCGACACGGTGGAGGTCGGCGACGTCGTCACGGTCCCGCGGCACGAGCGGGACGGTCTGGTGACGCACCGGGTCGTGCAGGTCACCCCGGCCGGCACCGCGGCGGGCACCGCCGGCGGCCCAGCGGTCCAGCTGCGGCTGCAGGGCGACGCGAACGACGAGCCCGACGCCCTGCCGTACACGGTGACCGAGGCGGGCCGGGTGCTGTGGTCGGTGCCGCAGCTCGGGCGGGTGGTGGCCGCGCTGCAGGAGCACGTCGTGCTCGTGGTGGCGCTCCTCGTCGGGATCACGGCGCTGGCGACGTTCCCGGTGCGGCGGGACGGCGACGACGCGGGCGCGGCCCCGCGCGGGTGACGGCGAGCGCTGCCCGGGTCGCGGGTCCGACCGCCTGCGTCGGCTCTACGGTGAGGCCATGACGACGCTCTCCGTAGGCATGATCACCTTCGACACCACCGACGCGGTCGCCCTGGCGACGTGGTGGGCCCGGCACGTCGGCGGGACCGTGCGCGACGAGGCGGGCGGCTGGTTCGTCACTGTCGAGCGGCCCGACGGCCCCGCGCTCGCGTTCCAGAAGGTCGCCGACCCCACGCCCGGGAAGAACCGGGTGCACCTCGACATGCACGCGCAGGACCGGGAGACCGCCGTGCGGGCCCTGCTCGCGGACGGCGCGTCGCTGGTGGCGCAGCAGGAGATGCCTGGGTTCCGCTGGACGGTGCTCTCCGACCCGGACGGCAACCAGTTCTGCATCGCGCAGGCGGACGGCGCCTGACGGCACCGCGGTCGACCCCGACCGGTCGGTAGGATCGCCCGGCAACGCTGCGCTCGCTCGCCGGCGGGGCCAAGGACGTCCGAACCGCGGAAAGGCAGCACAGCAGGCCGTGTACTCGCTCCTCCTGACGATCGTCTACGTCGCCTTCATCAGCCTCGGGCTGCCCGACTCCCTGGTCGGGTCCGGGTGGCCCGTGATGCACGAGGACCTCGGGGTCCCGCTGGCCTTCGCCGGGATCCTCACGATGATCATCTCGGTCGGGACGATCGTGTCGAGCCTGGCGTCCGACCGCCTCACGCGCCGGTTCGGGGCCGGGCTCGTCACCGCCGTCAGCGTCGGGATGACCGCGGCGGCGCTCGTCGGCTTCTCGCTGTCCGGGTCGTTCTGGCTGCTCTGCCTGTGGGCGATCCCGTACGGCGTCGGGGCCGGGGCGGTCGACGCGGCGCTCAACAACTACGTGGCCCTGCACTACGCCGCGCGGCACATGAACTGGCTGCACAGCTTCTGGGGCGTGGGCGCCTCGATCAGCCCGTTCATCATGAGCTACGCCCTCGGCACCCGGCTGGGGTGGTCGGGCGCGTACGGGATCGTCGGCGGCATCCAGATCGCCCTGACGCTCGTGCTGCTCGTGAGCCTGCCGCTCTGGGGCCGGGTGAACCCCGTGCGTGCGGCCGAGCCCGCCGCGGACGACGAGGACGCGCCGGCGTCGGGGGCCCGCACGGCGCACGTCCCGCTCGCCCAGGCGCTGCGCATCCCGGGCGTCCTGCTGATCCTCACCGCGTTCTTCGCCTACTGCGCGCTCGAGAGCACCGCGATCCTGTGGGCCTCGACCTACCTCGTCACCGACCGCGGCGTCGACACCGCCACCGCGGCGGCGTTCGGCTCCCTGTTCCTGCTGGGCATCACCGGCGGGCGGTTCCTGGCCGGGTTCTTCGCCGACCGGATCGGCGACACGCTCCTGATCCGCGGGGGCTTCGTGACGGTCGCGGTCGGGGTCGTGCTCATCGCGCTCCCGGTGGGGACCGACGTGCTCGCGCTCGCCGGCCTCGTCGTCGCGGGGCTCGGCTGCGCGCCGATCTACCCCGCGATCATCCACTCCACGCCGGTGAACTTCGGCCGCAGCAGCTCGCAGGCGATCATCGGCATCCAGATGGCCGCGGCGTACACCGGCTCGACGCTCGCGCCCCCGCTGTTCGGGGTGCTGTCGACCTGGGCGGGGACGTGGATCTTCCCCCTGTTCGCCGCCGTGCTCGTCGCGCTCGGCCTGGTCATGTCCGAGCGGCTCAACCGCCTCGTCGCGCGCCCCGTGCCGAGCACGGCCGGGGTCGCCGCGTCCTGAGGGCGCGGTCGGGTTCGCCATGGCGTGGGTCGTCCTCATCGGGTCCGGCATGCTCGAGGCGGTGTGGGCGACGGCGCTCGCGGCGTCGAACGGCTTCCGGCGCGTGATCCCGACGGTCGTGTTCTTCCTGTCGATGGGCCTGAGCATGGTCGGCCTGGCGTGGGCCATGCAGACGCTGCCCACCGGGACCGCGTACGCGGTGTGGGTCGGCATCGGTGCGACGCTCACCGTCGTGTGGGCCGCGGCGACGGGCCAGGACCGGCTGGGCGCCGCCCGGGTCGCGCTGCTGGTGCTGCTGATCGGCTCGGTCGTCGGCCTGAAGGCGGTGAGCTGACGTGCCGTGGCTCGTCCTGCTGGTCAGCGCCGTCTTCGAGGCGGTGTGGGCGACCGCGCTCGGGATGTCCGAGGGCCTGAGCCGGCCCGTGCCCACGGTCGTGTTCTTCGCGGCGCTCACCGCCAGCATGGGCGGGCTGGCCTGGGCCACCCGGACGATCCCGATCGGGACGGCGTACGCGGTGTGGGTCGGCGTCGGCGCCGCGCTGACCGTCACGTACGCGATGGTGGCGGGGGACGAGGCGGCCTCGCCGGCGAAGGTGCTGTTCCTCGCCGGGATCGTCGGCGCCGTGATCGGGCTGAAGCTGGTCCCGCACGCCCCGGGTCCCCGGGAGCGCGGTCGACCGGACGACGCCGCGTCTTCCTGACGGCGCACGACGGGACGGGCACGACGCAGGGCGGGCGCTTCAGCGCCTGGCACCGGCTGCTGGTGGTGATCGCGTGGCCGGCCGCGTTCGTCGGCCTCGCCGGCGGGGCCCGTGCCTGGCGGTCCGCGCCCGCGGAGTCAGCCGACGGGCCGGCGGACGCGGCGCTCCACGGTCAGCCCGCCCGCACCCACCACGGCGAACGCTGCCGCGACGGCCGCGTTACCGCCCTCGGCGAGGATCGAGATCGCCGCGATCACGAGCAGCGCCGCCGGCACGAGCACGGCCGCTGCGGCACGGGGTGAGCGCGGCGGGAGTCTCGCGCCGACGTCGCTCGTGCCTGTCATGGCGGGATCCGTCACGGTCGGGCCTCCTCGCAGACGGGCACCGGGGCGGTTCCGGGTGGCTCCAGCACGATCCCACGGCGGGGACCGGCGCGTCTGGGACCATCGGTCGCCGCCCGGCCGCCCGGCACCGAGTGGATGCGCGACACGACGAGTGTGCATCCGGCGGATGGGCACTCGACGTGTCGGTTGCGCACTCGCCGCCGGCCGCGGGCGCCTTCCCGCGGCCACAGCCCGTTCCCCGAGCGCGTCCCGGCGCGGCCTGGGACGATCTCCCGATGCCCCCCGAGCCCTGGTACCGGCGGACCGTCGCCACCGCCCGACGGTCGGCGCTCGCCGTGTGGGACCGCCGCGGGGACCTGCGGGACCCGACGTCGCGCGCGGCCGTCGTGCTCGGGCTGCTGCTGGTGGTCGTGGGCCTCACCGGGGTGCTGGTCGTGCACGACGCGGTGGCCGAGGGCGACGACCTCGCCGAGGCCGACCTCCCCGTGCTGGACTGGCTGGTCGCCGCCCGCGGGCCGGGGGTCACGGCGTTCCTCACGGCCGTGTCGGCTGTGACAGGGCCCGGCGTCCTGCCGGTGGTCGTGGTCGCCGCCTGCCTGGTGTGGGGGCTGGTCACGCGCTCCTGGTGGCAGCCCGCGCTGCTGGCCGGGGCCATGGTGCTCTCGACGCTGGTGTCCCTGGCGATCAAGTCGGCGGTGGCCCGGCCCCGCCCGCCGCTGGACACCATGACGGTGCCGGGGTCGGAGTCGACGTACTCGTTCCCGTCGGGCCACACCGTCGGCACCGCGACGTTCCTGCTCACGGCCGGGTACCTGATCTGGATCCGGAGCCCGCACGTGCGCTCGCTCGTGCTCTGGGCCCTCGGGACCGGTGCGGGCATCCTGCTCGTCGCCGGGAGCCGGCTGTACCTCGGCTACCACTTCCTCACCGACGTGACGGCGGGCTTCGCGCTCGCGATCGCCGTGCTGGGCGTGGTGGTCGTGGTCGACCGGCGCCGGGCGGTGCGCGCCGCGCGCATGACGGCCGGTGCCGGGGGCGACGACGCGGGGGCCACGCCGGCGGGCTGACCCCGCCGGCGCGCGCCCGGCCCGCGCCCGGCCCCGCCCTCAGCCGGGCAGCTCCGCGCGCCGCCGCAGCCGCCCGTCCGCGCCCAGCTCGAGCACCGCGTCCAGCCCGAGCCGCTCCAGGAACGGCCGGTCGTGGCTCACCACGAGCAGCGCGCCCCGGTACGCGTCGAGCGCCTCCGCGAGCTGCGCGACGCTCGCGAGGTCGAGGTTGTTGGTCGGCTCGTCGAGGACGAGCAGCTGCGCGGGCGGGTCCGCGAGCAGCAGCCGCGCCAGCGCGACCCGGAACCGCTCGCCGCCGGACAGGGTGCGCACCGGGCGGTCGACGGCGTCGCCGCGCAGCAGGAGCCGCGCGAGCTGGTTCCGCAGCGTGCCCGGCGGCGTGCCCGGCGCCGCGGCCTGAACCGCCGCGAGCGCGCCGGCCTCGTCGTCCAGGCCGTCGAGGCGCTGCGGCAGGTAGCCGACCGCGTCGGTGAGCAGCCGGCCGTGGGGCCGGCCGGGCGCCGGCTCCGACCCGCGGACCAGCTGCTCCAGCAGGGTCGTCTTGCCCGTGCCGTTGGCCCCGACGAGGGCGACGCGCTCCGGCCCCTGGACGACCACCGTGCCGCCTGCGCCGTCGGCGAGCTCGGCGATCCGCCGTCCGCGCGGCACCCCGGGGTCCGGCAGCGTGAGGTGGATGTGCTCGTCGTCGCGCACGCGGGCGTCGGCGGCGTCGACCGCGGTCTGGGCCGCCCGCACCCGGTCGTCGAGCGTGGACCGCAGGGCGCCCGCGGAGTTCTGCGCCCGGCTGGCCCGGTTGCCGGCGAGGATCTTCGGGATGCCGCCGTCCCGCTGGGTCGCCCGGGCGGTGCGGGCCCGCCGGGCGAGCGTCGTCTCCGCCTCGGCGCGCTGCCGCTTCTCGGAACGCAGGGCCTGCTGGGCGGACCGCGCGGCCTGCTCGGCGGCCGCCTGCTCGGCCTCCCGGTGCTGCTGCCAGGCGCCGTACGTGCCGCCGAACGTCTCCAGGGCCCCGTCGTGCAGCTCGGCGATCCGGTCGACGTGCTCCAGCAGCTCCAGGTCGTGGCTGACGACGACGAGGGTCCCCGGCCACGTGTCGACGAGCTCGGCGAGCCGCGCGCGGGTGGGCCGGTCGAGGTTGTTGGTCGGCTCGTCGAGCAGGGTGACCGCGGTGCGGCGCAGGCGCAGGCCGGTGACGGCGATCAGCACGGCCTCGCCGCCGGACACCTCGGCCACCCGCCGGTGGAGGTCAGCCGCCGAGAACCCGATCTGGTGCAGCGACTCGTCGGCGCGGGCCTCGATGTCCCAGTCGTCGCCGACGGCGTCGAAGTGCCGCGGGTCGACGTCCCCGGACTCGATGGCCCGCAGCGCCGCCAGGGTGCGGTCGATGCCGAGCAGCTCCGCGACGGTGGTGTCCCGGGCGAGCGTGAGCGTCTGGGGCAGGTACCCGACGTCGCCGACGACCTCGACCGCGCCGGACGTCGGGACGAGCAGGCCGGCGACGAGCCGGAGCAGCGTGGACTTGCCCGAGCCGTTGCGGCCGACCAGGCCGGTCCGGCCGGCGGTGAACGTGGCGTCGAGGCGGTCGAGGGCGACCGTGCCGTCGGGCCACTCCAGGGTGACGCCGCGCAGGGTGACAGTGGGGGAGGGGGACATGGGCGTGCTCTTCTCTCTCCCGGGCCCGTGGGCGGGGAGGGCTGGTCGGCGTGGGCGGCCGGGCCGGGCGCGGGTCACGCCGGCGACGCGCGGGGCGTGCCGGGGCGGGCGGCCGGGCGGTCGCGCACCGGGTCGGTGCGGCGCCGGACGTGCGGGGACTCGTCGCGGCGCGGTCGACGCCCGTGGCGGGCGGACCGGCGCTGCGCGTCGGACGACGGGGCGAGCCACCGGCGGTCCGGTGGCTAGGCTCTGTCGACCTCGATCGTCTCCACACGGCGACCGTAGCAGCGGTCCCCGCCGCCGGCCGAGGCCTTTTCCGCGCCCGGGGCCCCGCACCGTCCGGCGGCGCGCCATGATGGGCGCACGATCGCCTCGAGGAGGACCGACGATGCCGACGGACGTGCGCCGCGAGCGCGCCGACCTGTACCGCGCGGGTCCCGGGTGGGACGAGGTCGTCGTGCCGCCGGCGGACTACCTCGCGGCCGACGGGCACGGCGACCCGGACTCGGCCGCCTACGCGGACGCCGTCGCGGCGCTGTACACCGCCGCCTACGCGGTGCGCGCGGCGGTGAAGCGGCGCACCGGCGACGCGTTCGTGGTCGGACCGCTGGAGGGCCTGTGGTCGAGCGCGGACCCGTCCGCGTTCACCGAGGGCCGCCGGGGCGACTGGGACTGGACGATGCTGATCCCGCTCCCGGCCGCGGTCACGGGGGAGGACGTCGCCGACGGGCTCACCGCGGCGGCGGCACGCGGGACGGGCCTGCCCGTGGACCGGGTGGTCCCGTTCACGCTCGACGAGGGCCGCTCGCTGCAGGCGCTGCACGTCGGGCCGTACGACGACGAGGGTCCCGCGCTCGCCCGGCTGCACCGCGAGGTGATGCCCGCCCGGGGCCTCACCTGGAACGGCCGCCACCACGAGATCTACCTCGGCGACCCCCGCCGGGTCGCGCCCGAGCGGCTGCGCACGGTGCTGCGGCAGCCGGTCCGCCCCGCGGGCTGACGCGGCCGGGTCAGCGCGGTGGTGCCGACGGCGCCGCCTGCCCCCGCCACCAGGCCGCGCGGCGCCCCGGCGCCCGCCACGGCGCCTGCTCCGGCCAGTGCAGCACCACGGACCGCCACCCGCGGGCCACCCGCCGGCCGAGCCCGCGCGGCGACCGCAGCGGCCGGGCGGAGATCGACACGGCCAGCCCGGCGTCGTACCGGACCGACCCGGGCGGCAGGTGGAAGCTCAGGTCCAGGTCGTCGTGCACGTCGGCCTCGCGGTGCACCTCGTGCCGGGCGGTCCGCCACGCGGCGGCGCGCACGGCGCACGCCGACCCGAACACCGGGGGACCGCCGAGCGCGAGCCCCGCGAGGACGAAGTAGGCGCGCATGTAGAGCAGGTGCACCAGCGCGCTGCCCAGCCCGCCGACCGCGCCGAGCCGGAACCTCCCCGGGCCGGTGACCGCGGCGCACCCCGGGTCGTCCGCGAGCAGCGCCTCGACCCGCGCGAGCCACCCCGGGGGCAGCACGGTGTCCGCGTCCACCCGCGCGATCACGTCGCCGGTCGCGGCGTCGTACCCGGCAGCGGCGGCCGGCCAGATGCCGCGCTGGGCCTCGTGCACCACCCGGGCGCCGGCCGCGGCGGCCACCCGCGCGGTCCCGTCGCCGCTGGCGTTGTCCACGACGACCACCTCGTCGGGGAGCCGGGTCTGGGCCGCGAGGGACGCGAGGCAGCGCGGGAGCCGGTCCTCCTCGTCCCACGCGGGCACGACGACGGAGATGCGCAGCGGGGGCCGGCCGGTCACCGGCGCGTCCCTGTCGGATCAGCGAGCACGCCCCATCCCCGCACGGCGGCGGCCGCCCGGCAACCGGTGGCGCGGGCCGGGCGCGGCGCGGGCCGGGCGCGGCGCGGCACCGGGGCGCGCCGTCCCGGGCACCGACCCGGCGGAGCCGGGCACGGAGGTCGCGCGCCGGGGGCACCGAGCCGGCACCGGGGTCTGGGGGCGGCGGCGACGGGCGCCGATACGGTCGAGCGGTCGGAAGCAGGGCGCGGGGCGCCCGGTCGCGCGCGAGGGGGGTCGATGGGTCCGGAGGACAGGCAGCCGGCCGCCGGGGCGCCGGACCGGCGCGTGCTCGGCGAGCTCGGTGTCCTGATGCTGGAGGCCGGCGCCTCGGTCGGCGAGGTGCGGCGCTCGCTGGAGCGCTCCGGCCCCGTGACCGCGTCGGTGCTCGCCGGGACGGTGGTCGTCACCGACCGCCGGGGCGGCGCCTCCACCCTGGTCGCCTCGGCCGGCGACGACCTGACCTTCGAGCAGGCGGCGCACGCCAGCAGGCTGGCCCGGCTGGTCGAGGCCGGCGCCGTCGGCCTCAGCCAGGTCCCGGACCGCATCGCGGCGGTGCGGGCGGTGCGCCGCCGCTACCCCCGGGCGGAGCAGGTCGCCGGCAGCGCGCTGGTCGCGGGCGGGCTGGCCCTGGTCACCCGCTGCCCGTGGTGGGCGGTCCTGGTGGCGCTCGTCGTCGGCGCGGGCGTCGGCGTCCTGGTCCGGGTGCTCGGCCGCCTCGAGGGCGGGGCGGCCGTGCTCCCCTTCGTGGTGGCGCTGGCCTCGACCCTGGCCGTCGGGGCGGTCGCCGCGGCGGCGTCCTGGGAACCGATCCCGCTGTTCGCGGTGTGCGCGCCGATCGCGATCCTGGTCCCCGGGGCGCTGATCACGAACGCTCTGCTCGACCTGACGGCCACGGACGTCGTCACCGGCAGCGGACGGCTGGTCTACGGGCTGCTCGTGCTCGCGCTGATGGCGCTGGGCATCTTCACGGGGGCGCACCTCACCGGGCTCGCGGTCGACCCCGCGTCGGTGGCCCTGGTCGGCCAGACCGCGGGCCCCGGCCCGGCCGACGCCGCCGGCTGGGAGCAGCTGCCGCCGACCTGGTCGGCCTGGGTCGGTGTCGCGGTGCTCGCGGCCGGGGTGGGCCTCGCCTTCGGCTCGGGCCTCCGGCTCGGCGCGGTCAGCGTCCTGGTGATGACCGCCACCTTCACCCTGCTGCGTGCGCTCACCCCGGCCATCGGCGCGGCCGCCGCGGCGGGGGTGGCGGCGGCGGTGCTGTTCCTGGTCGCGCGGTGGGGCGAGCGCCGCACGCTGGCGCTGCCCGCGGCCGCGACGTTCCAGCCGGCCTTCCTCCTGCTGGTGCCCGGGACCGTCGGCCTGGTCGCCCTCACCGGCACGGACACCGGCGCGCTCGCGACCAGCCTGGCCACGTTCGCGGCCATCTGCCTCGGCGTGAAGCTCGCCGCCCTCGTCGCGGACAACGTCCCCGGACGCCGCCTCACCGCGCCACCCCCGAGCCCACCCCACGAAGGGAGCCCACCCCGATGAGCACCACACCGTTCGCCCTGACCGGCGTCACCGTCGTCACCTGCGACCCGGACGGCACGGTCCTGCCCGACCACACCGTCCTGGTCGACGCCACCGGCACCGTCGCCGGGGTCGGACCGTCCGCCGCGACCGCGGTCCCGGCCGGGTACCGCCGGCTGCGCGGTGCGGGCAGGTACGTGCTGCCCGGGCTGATCAACGCCCACGCGCACCTGTTCGCCGACGGCAAGCCCCTCCCGCCGGTCCTGACGAGCGAGTCCGCGGAGCACCTCGTCTCGGCCGTCTTCCACTCGCGGGTCGGCCGCCGCGTGGTCACCGGCCGCGCGCGCCGCAACGTCGACACCCAGCTCCGGTCCGGCGTCACCACGATCCGCAGCCTCGGCGACGTCGCCTACGAGGTCGTCCAGGTCCGCGACGAGATCGAGGGCGGGACGCGCGTGGGTCCCCGGCTGCTGCCCTCCGGCCCGCTGCTCGCCGGGACCGGCGGGCACGGCACCCCCACGATCGCCCTGGTCGGCGACGACCCCTGGGCGGCCCGGCGCAACGTGCGGACCAACCTGCGCAAGGGGGTCGGCGCGATCAAGATCGCCGCGACGGGCGGGGTCACCGACGCCCGCGCGATCGGCGAGGCGGGGCGCCCCCAGCTCACCGAGGAGGAGATGACCGCCATCTGCGAGGAGGCGCACACGGCCGGGGTGCTCGTCGCGGCGCACGCCCAGAGCCGGGAGGGCATCGCCCGGGCTCTGCGCGCCGGGGTCGACACCATCGAGCACGGCGCGGGGATGGACGCCGAGATCGTCGACCTGTTCCGCGACAACCCCCGGTCGCTGCGCGGCTGGTCCGCCCTGGTCCCGACCCTCCAGGCGTGCCTGCCCCTGGTCCGGCTGCCGCGGTCCGTCACCGGCATCGACGACGTGGTGCACGCCAACGCGGAGATGATCCTCGACGAGATGCTGCAGGGCATCCAGGACGCGCGCGCGAACGGCATCGCGATCGGCATGGGCACGGACTCCGCGCTCACCTACGTCACGCACTACAACACCTGGCGCGAGATCGACCTCCTGGTCCGGTACGGCGGCCTCACCCCGGCGGAGGCCCTGCACGCGGCCACGACCGGCAACGCGCGCATGCTCGGCCTGGAGGCCGTGACCGGTGCCGTCGAGACGGGCAGGGCGGCCGACCTGCTCGTGGTCGACGGCGACCCGCTCACCGACCTCCGGGCCCTCGCGCACCCCGCCTACGTCGTCGTCCGCGGCACCGTGCTGGACCACCCGGACGTGGAGCGGTTCCCGGAGATCGACGAGCGGCTCGACACGCTCTGAGCGGTCCGGCCGGGCGGGGCGTCAGGCGGGCTCGTCCGGGGGCGCGGGCGCGCGGACCGGCGCCCGCCCGCCCGGGTCCCGCCCGCCCGGGTCGCGCCCGTCGGGCGCCCGCCC